>CAZDPQ010000121.1:0-7404 GCA_964507305.1 uncultured Oscillospiraceae bacterium | reverse complement strand
TGCAAAAGATGGTCACCGACCCCAAAATCGCCCCCATGTTGCAGGAAGCCCTGGTTACCCAGCGCAACGGGAGGTATGTCATCCCGCTCCGCTCCGAATTTAAAAGCCAGGTGCGCTCCATCGTGCACGATCAATCCTCCTCCGGGGCCACCCTTTTTGTGGAACCCCTCGCCATCGTGGATCTGAACAACGAGTGGCATGAACTCCAGCTGGCCGAGCGCGATGAAGAACGGCGCATCCTGGCCGAGCTGACCGACCTCGTCGGCGCAAACATCGAAATCATCCGGCGCCTGGTCGATGCCCTGGCCCGCTTCGACTTCGCCCTGGCCTGCGCCAAATACGCCGAAGACCTGCGCGCCAGCGAGCCCCTGCTGGTGCCCTACCGACCCACCACGCGCGAGCACCCCGGCAGCGCCATTCAACTCATCCAGGCGCGCCATCCCCTGCTCGACCCGGCCAGCGTGGTGCCCATCGACCTTGAACTGGATGAACAGACCTTCTGCGTGGTCATCACCGGCCCTAACACCGGCGGGAAGACGGTTACCCTCAAAACCGTGGGCCTCCTGGTGCTCATGGCCCAGTCGGGCCTGCACATCCCGGCGCGGTCAGGCTCGGCCTTGAGCATCTTCGAGAACTTCTTTGCCGACATCGGCGACGAACAATCCATCGAACAGTCGCTTTCCACCTTTTCCGGGCACATCAAAAACATTGTGCGCATCCTGCGCCGGGCCAATCATCGCACCCTGGTGCTCCTCGATGAGCTGGGCGCCGGAACCGACCCGCAAGAAGGCGCCGCCCTGGCGCGCGCCATCCTCGCCGACCTGGTCGAGCGGCGCATCCCTAGCCTGATCGCCACCCACTACCCCGAGCTTAAACTGTACGCGCACAACACCCCGGGGGTGATCAACGCCAGTATGGAGTTCGACCTGCACACTCTGCGACCCACCTACCGGCTCACGCTGGGGCTGCCGGGGCGCTCCAATGCGCTGGCCATCGCCGCCCGGCTGGGGCTGGACCCCAAAATCATCGAAGACGCCCGCAAAGAGATCAGCCCGGAAGAACTGCGCGCCGAAAACCTGCTCAACGAGATCCACCGCCAGCGTGAGTTGGCCCGCCGCGCGCGCGAAAAAGCCGAGCGCGAACAGCGTGAAAGCGAGAAATTGAAAGCTGAACTGGCCGCGCGGCTGGAAAAGATCGAAGACGAACGGCTCGCCCTCCTTGAAAAAGTACGCGCCCGGGCCGAAGAAGAAACCGAAGCCCTGCGGCGCGAAGTGGAAGAAGTGCGCCGTCAGCTTGTACGCGCCCGCCAGCCCCTGGAAGCCCTAAAACCCGTGCAGGAACGCGCCGAAGCCCTGTTGAACCAGGTGCAAGAGCCGGTCGTGCGGCAGCCCGTACTCGAAAGCCCCGAAAGGCGCACCCTGCAGCCCGGCGATAAAGTGCGCGTCCGTTCGATCCAGATGGACGGCGTTGTCACCGCGATCGGGGAAGGCGACGTGGAAGTCCAGGTGGGCAACCTGCGCGTGCGCGCCCGCCCGGCTGACCTGCTCCGCAAAGGGGAAATAGAACCCGCCTCCACCGAAGAACCCCGGTCAGCGCAGGCGAAAGGGAAGACCACCCTCTCCAGCGCTGCCTTACGCCCCGCCACCCCCTTCTACGCCTCCCCGGGAATGGAGATCGACCTTCGGGGGCAGCGCGCCGAAGACGCCCTCGAAGCCCTCGATCGCTATCTCGAGTCAGCCTACCTGGCCGGGCTCCCCTTTGTGCGCATCATCCATGGCAAAGGCACCGGCAGGCTCCGTCAGGTCATCCGCGAAGCTCTCAGCGCCTCACCTCACGTAAAGCATTGGGAAAACGGCCTGGAGAAAGAAGGCGGTGATGGCGTCACCGTAGCCCATCTGGCAGTTGATTAAACCCCCACCCAAAAGAGCTTTCCACTAAACGTGAAAAAGCCGAGCGCAAAAGGCTTCCCCCCACCTTCGCGCTCGGCTTTCTGCACAAGTCCCCTGTTTGCTTGTGCCCGGTCATCGGTTGTTTCACTGTCTACAGTGTACCGATGAGGCGTTGACAGAACATTGCCAGAAGCGTCCACTTCCCCTCGCTGCGGGCACGAACACTTACACTCTGAAAATATCTGCCTTGCGCTTTTGAAAGAGCTCAGCCAGAGCCGGAGAGCGCGTCCGCTCCTCGAGCCGGGCAACCAGGCTCTGCAACCGGGCTGAAAAGGCCGCAGAATCAACCCCCAGATTCTGGCTGGCCCGAATCGCCAACCGCAGGGCGAGCACCTCCACCAGCGGACTGGCTCCGTCGGGAATCTGGCCGAGCAATGCCAGCGCCTTCTGGCGGGCGTCATCAGCCTGCCCACACGAGAGGGCAATCTCGGAGAGCAGCAAATAAGCCAGGTGGTAGTACGAAACCAGTTCTCGCCCGATTGCCCGGGCAGCCACCTGAGACGCCAGCCCGCGCGCCTCCTCACCCTGGCCAAGAAACTGCAAACCCCACGCGCGAGAGAGCAGCGCCGCCAGGTAGAACGCCTCCAGATCATGCTTACGGGAAAATTCCACCACCTGAACGATTAACGACAACCCTTCTTCCACCCGCCCCCTCTGCACCAGCAACAAACCAAGCCGATGGGTGGCGTCTGCAGAGATATAGGTGAGCGCGCCTTCAAGGCTTTCTCGATACCGCTCCTCAGCGCGTTCGAGATCGCCCAGCCACTGCAGAATCATCCCCTGAATCATGCACGCCTGTGACCGCACCCGGCCAAACGCCAGTCCCTGCACCAGGTCATACGCTTCAAGCGCATGTTGCCAGGCATCATCCAGATGCCCCAGCGCCATCTCCGCCTGAGCCAGAAACGTAAAAATCGTCCCGTGCAGGCGCGGGTTACTCGTAGCCCTGGCCATTTCCAGCGCCGTCTGGCCGTGTTGAACTGCTTCTATGTAGTGCCCGCGGAAAAATTCCACCGCCACCAGGCTGGTCAGGGCGCGCAAACTGCCCAGCCGGTTAAAGGTCAAACGGCTTTCTTCGTAAGCCCGGCTGGCGTGCACGAACCCCCTGGCCGGCAGACCGAGGAGCTGGTAAATCATCGCCAGGCGGTAGCGGATATTATTGCACCATTCTATCTGCCTCACATCTCCGGAATCCCCCAGTAAACGCAGGGCATATTCAAGCTCCTGGGCGGCTTCACGGTATTGATGTCTGAGCACCAGAAACACCCCCCGCTCATAATAATACCGCCCCCAGTCGAGCGGGTCGGGGTTGATGGAGAGGTAAGGCAGCGCCGCTTCAAGATCACGCAGGCCCTCACTGGCGTCTTCGCAGAGATCCGCGGCAACCGCCAGCCCCAGCCATCCACGGCGGATCAAGGCCACATTTTCACGCGCCTGCCCCTGAGAGAGCAAAGCCCCGGCGGCAAAGCGCACCTCAGAAGCCTGCGCCAGATCGAACCCGTACTCGATCCAGGCGGTGTAGAGATCCATTACCTGAGAGTCCGAGATTTGCCCCCCGAGCGAATCCAGCAGACGGGCCGCCCGCTGGAAGGCCGCCTTCGCCTCCGGCGCCGAAGCCAACCGCCGGGCATAACGGGCGGCTTCCAGCCAGTAACCAAAAGCCAGTGCGCCTTCACCGGCTTCCTCATAATGAGCGGCCAGCGTTGCCGCCAGACTGGAATCAATCACCGGGAACATCTTCTTGAGCGCCTCCGCAACGCGCAAATGAACCAGCCTGCGGCGGGCCGGGCTCATCTCTTGCAGAAGCACCTCACGGATACGCTCCTGAACGAACTCATATTGAATCAGGTTTTCACTCGGCTGCACCGCCACCAGGTGCAGACGTTCCAGTTCTTCAAGCGCGGCCAGCACTTCTTCCGCAGCGAGGTTACAGGCGCGTTCCAGCACGTCTGCCCTGAAGCTCATCCCCACCGCCGCGGCCACACTCAACACATACTCCGCCCGATGAGAAAGGCCCTGCAGACGCTGGCGAACCAGCGCCTGCCAGCTCCCCGATACCGGCAAAGAAGTCAGCCCGCCGGGGTCCTGGAGTAAAAATGGGAATGCCAAGAATCCTCGCAGGCTTTCGAGAAGGAACAGAGGGTTGCCGCCACAGGCTTCCTTCAGGCGATCGACCACCGCAGGCGGAAGCTCCCTGCCGCAAACAAAAGCCGCAAGCTGCGCCACTGCCGCCGTCGAGAGCGGCAGGAGGTGCACTTCATCGGCAGCTTCATCCTCAGACCATTGAGACGCAAACCGAAGAAGAGCCGGGGCGGGTTCTTCAACCCGGGCAGTGACCAATAACGCTCCCCTGTGCCTGAAAAACCCGTGATCTTTCAGGTAAAGCAAGGCCGCCAGGCTGGTCTCATCAGCCCAGTGGGCGTTTTCGAGCAGGAAGAAAAGCCGCCGCCCACGGCTGAAAAGGAGCAATGCCTGGTGTAACGCCTCAAAAATCAGTGAGGGAGCAAATGAAGGCGCAACCTCCTGAGGCGGCAATTCCCGGAACATCGCCTTCAATTCGGGCAACAGCAGGCTGAGCACGCTCAACCAGGTTTTGGGTAATTCGCGCCACTCTTCAGCGCTCACCTGAGAACGAAGCAGTTCGATCACAGGATGAAAAGGCAGTCCGCCTTCCATTCGGCGGGCGGTTGCCACCATCAAACGGGGCGAAGGGGTGATGGAATGAAAAAGCTCCCGCACCAGGCGTGTCTTTCCGCTCCCCGCTTCCCCCCAGATAAAGAGGGCTCCTCCCCTGCGCCAGCCCGCCTGAAGCAATCGCAATTCGGTATCACGCCCGAAGAGTGGAATTTGCGGGGGGCGTTCGGTTGACCACACTGCCGAATTGCGTTCCCGCGGTGAAAGCAGGGCCTGCCGAAAGCGCCGCTCGGCCCTTTCCAGAGCCTCAGACATTTCATCCAGCCCCTCCTGCTGATACAGGGCGCGCACCTTTTTCAGGTAGCTTAATCCTCCGGCGAAATCCCCCAGCCTCTCAAACACCTGCGCCATACGCTCATGGACCGCGTCGTTGAGCGCATCGATGGCAGCGGCCATCTCAAGCCAGTGCCGCGCCTTTTCCAGGTTTCCCAGAGCCAGATCATGGTCGGCCAGCCGCTCCAGCAAGGCCTCGTACCGGCGCTCCAGCTCCATACTGAGATGACGGTGCCAGTCCTCCAGCGGGAGCGAAGCGGGCAGGTGAGTGCCAGAGAGAAAAGCCGGAGCCCTCCACAGGCCAACCGCTTCCTCCATCTTCTGGTAAATGGGCGCTGGCAGCGGGTTGGCCGCAGGCAGTTGAGCCAGCGGCAGAGAAACCTCCGCCACCCGCTGCTGAAACTGACGCACATCCACAAAGAGCCCGTCCGGGTTCAACCAGACCTGCTCGGTAGAGGTTTCGAGGCAGTTTCCGCCCAGCGCCTGGCGGAGCCGCGTGAGGGTTTCTCGCAGCCGCTTACGGGCCTGTTCTACGGCAGAGTCGGGCCAGAAGAGATCAATCAGGTGATCACGTGAAATCGCGATATCCTGGCTGGCCAGAACGTAGAGCAAAGCGCGCACTTCGCGGCGCGAAATCTCTACCCTGTTTTCGCCCCTGAACACCACCGGTGGGCCTAACAGAAGGATGCGCACCGGTTCTTTCATGGTTAACTTTCCTGCAATTGACGCGCCCGTTTTCGCGCCGCGGTGAGGGTCTCACGGGCAGCATTGAGGTTGGCCTCTCCGGCACCTCCGAGCATCAGCGCCAGTTCTTCCAGGCGTTCGGCGTCTGCCAGAGCCCGCACCTGGGTCAGCGTGCGCCCGCCTTTCACCAGCTTGCGCACGCTGAAGTGCTGGTCTCCAAAGGCGGCCAGCTGCGGCAGATGAGTCACACACAGCACGGCATGACGTCTGCCAAGCATCCACAACTTTTCACCCACCACGCCGCCAACCCGCCCGCCGATTCCCTGGTCGATCTCATCGAAGATGAGCGTGGGGATAAAATCGGCCTGAGCGAGCACATTTTTCAGCGCCAGCATCAGGCGCGAGGTTTCACCGCCGGAGGCAATCTTCACCAGCGGCTTGAGCCCCTCCCCCGGGTTGGGGGCAATGAGAAACTCCACCCGGTCGCAACCGGTGGCGTCGAAAGCCACCCGCTCACCTCCCGCCCAGGGCAGGCCTTCGGGGTGCGGTTCGGTGCGGAACTCTACCGAAAACCGCGCCCCGGCCATACTCAGCTCGGCCAGTTCCCGCTCCACGCCTTCTTCCAGGCGGCGGGCGGCTTCTCTCCGCTTTTCAGAAAGAGCCAGCGCCGCCCTGCCAAGCTCTTCCAGCAGGCGGGCTTCTTTTTCCTCTAGTTCGGCAATGCGCTCGGTGGCGTGCGCGATCGTCTCCAGTTCTTCGCGCGCCTTTTGAGCAAAGGCCAGCGCCGCCTCGATCGAGCCGCCATATTTCCGCTGGAGCTTGATCAGCAGATCGAGGCGTTCTTCCACCTGCGCCAGCCGCCGCGGGTTGAATTCGATCTGATCGAGGTACGAGCGCAATTCGTGCGCCAGGTCGCCCGCCAGCTCGGCGATGGTGCCAGCCTGTTCAGTGAGCGATTGCTGGCTGGAGTCAATCCGGCTGATTGCGCTGACCAATTGAAGCACCTGGCCGGCCAAATCGGTCAGCGCGGGGGCGTCGGGGGTGCCTTCATCGAGCAGGGCGAGAGCCTGTTGCGCGCTCGAAGCCAGATGCTCGGCGTTGGCCAGGCGGTCGCGCTCCTGGCGCAGGGTGGCTTCTTCGTCAGGTTTGAGATGAGCCGCTTCAATTTCCTGCAGCTGATACGTCAACAGGTCGGTGCGGCGTTCGGCATCCTGCTCAGCCAGGCGGAGGCGATGCAATTCGCGACGTACTCCCTGCAATTGACCGTAGATCGATTGATACGCCTCCAGCTCAGGCTGGCAGGCGGCAAAGCGGTCGAGCAGGTGGATATGCTGGCGCACATTCAACAGCGAAAGGTGTTCCGACTGGCCGTGAATATCCACCAGATGCGCCCCCAGCTCTCGCACCAGGGCAAGGTTGGCTGCCCGCCCGTTGATGCGCGCCACACTGCGGCCTTCACGGCGAATCTCCCGGCTGAGGGTAAGCTGATCGGGCTCATCTAGCAGCCCCTCACGCTCCAGAAGCTCCTGAACGTCGGGCTGAGTCTCAGGGGTGAGGCGAAAACTGGCTTCCACCAGGGCGCGGTCGGCTCCCGCGCGGATCATGGTGACGTCTGCCTTCCCCCCGATCACCGCGGCGATGGCATCCAGGATGATAGACTTGCCCGCTCCCGTCTCGCCGGTAAAAGTGATCAGCCCGGGCTGGAAATGCAATTCCAGGCGGTCAATGATAGCAAAGTTTTCGATGCGCAGTTCGGTCAACATAGGGCGATCAACGGATTTGAATGCCGCTCAGCCGGTAGAAC
>CAZDPQ010000120.1:0-7448 GCA_964507305.1 uncultured Oscillospiraceae bacterium | reverse complement strand
CGTTCTGCGGAGGAAGATCCCGATCGTCCGCAAGAGCCTGATGCCGACGGCGGTGATCGCCGGTTTCCTTATGTTGTTCCTCAAGATGGCGACGGAAAAGTTCGGGCTCGTCGATTCTTCATTCATGGAATCCATGACCTATCATGCCATCGCGATCGGATTCATCGCCCTTTCGCTCAAGGCCGCCGAAAAGCGGGATGAAAAGTACAACACCGATTTCACCGCGTCGAAAAGCGGCGCGCTGATCGTGAGCGGCTATCTGCTCCAGGGATTTACGGGACTTGTGATCACGACGGTCCTTTCCTACACCCTTGTGCCGGGCCTTTTCAAGGCATCCGGCATCCTGCTGCCGATGGGGTTCGGCCAGGGTCCGGGACAGGCCAACAATGTCGGGCTGATGTACGAGAAGCTCGGCTTCGAGGGAGGGCAGTCCTTCGGGCTTTCCATCGCGGCCGCCGGCTTCCTGTGTGCCTGCATCGTCGGCATCATCTATTTGAATGTATTGAAAAAGCAGGGGAAGATCACCATCAAAGATCCGGATAATCTTTCAGGTTCCGTGACGACGGAGCTGTTCGAGCAGAACAACGAGATCCCGGTTTCGGAATCCATCGACCGCCTCTCCATCCAGTTCGCGCTTGTCATGATCGCTTATCTGATCACCTTCCTTCTTTCTTATGGTGTCACCGAGCTGCTTGCCGCCTATGCGCCCGGCGCCCACAAGCTGGTCGCGCCGCTGATCTGGGGCTTCAATTTCATCATCGGTTCGCTGATCGCATCGCTGATCAAAATCGTCCTGCGGAAACTGCGCAAGTCCAGGCTCATGACGCGCCAGTATCAGAACAATTATCTGCTCGGCAGGATCTCCGGCATCTCGTTTGACCTGATGATCATCGGAGGCGTCGCCAGCATCAACATCGCCAAGCTGTCCGGCCTGTGGATCCCTTTCTTGCTGCTCTGCCTGGCTGGCGGCGTTTTGACGTTCCTGTACCTGATCTGGATATGCAAGATCCTGTTTCCTGCCTATTATTATGAGGCATTCCTGTCCATGTACGGCATGCTGACGGGAGTGATCAGTTCCGGCGTCATCCTCCTGCGCGAGATCGATCCGGATTTCAAGACCCCCGCCGCCAACAACCTGGTCGCGGGCAGCGGTTTCGCCATCCTGTTCGGCATCCCGATGCTGCTGCTGGTCTCCCTGGCGCCGCAGTCCGATACGATGCTGTACCTGACCATGGCATTTATTGTAGTGTACTTCATTTTTCTGCAGATTTTCATGCTCAAAGCCCGGAAATCCCGGACAGGGAAGGGCAAGGGGCAACAGCAGCCCGACCAGCCGGCGTCGCCGTCTTGACAAAAGAGGCGGGCTCCTTTATACTTTTCGATGTAGTTTTGCCCGCCGGGCGGGCATGAAGCACGGCAGTTGTTTTTCATAGCATTGCAGAACGGCAGTACGGTAGCGCAAAGACAGGGAAGTCCAACACTTCTCTTCAGAGTCTTTTCGGTTCACCGTAACTCTGGAGAGGAGTGTTTTTTATGTCATTCAAAGGAACCTCTATTCTTGTCAGGATCGCTTTCTTTGTTCTTGCAGCTTCCCTGATGGTCACAGCCTTCACAGCCTGCAAAGCCGGTGGCACGGCCGTCAGCAGCGATGCGTCTTCGGAGGACACGACGACGTACAGCTTCAGTCTGGCTCACTTTTTCCCCGGGACACATCCGGCGGAGAAGGTTTTTGTCCAGGGCTGGATCGCCGCGGTCGACACTGCCACGAATGGCCGCGTGAAGATCACAAGCTATCCCGGCGAGACTCTTCTCAAGGCAGCCGATGTTTATAACGGCGTCGTCGAGGACGTCGCGGACATTGGATTGTCCTGCTTCTCCTACACGGCAGGGCGTTTCCCCGTCCTCGAAGCGTTCGAGCTGCCCGGCGTGACATACAATAATTCGAAATCCGCGAGCATGGTCGCCTGGGAAGGCATCCAGGAGCTCAATCCCGCCGAAGTCCAGGACACCCATCTGATGATGGTCATCGCCACAGGGCCCGGCGACCTTTTCACGAAAACCCCGGTCCGCAAGCTCGAAGACCTGAACGGCATGGAGATCCGGGCGACGGGGCTGAGCGCCACGACCATCCAGCTGCTCGGCGGGACGCCGGTCGCCATGTCGCAGGCAGATGCCTATGAAGCCCTTCAGAAGGGCGTCGTCAAGGGCAACCTTTCACCCGACGAGGTCCTCAAGGGATGGAAGCATGCCGAAGTGACGGATTACCTTACCAAGACCCCCTTCCTTTACAATACCCTGTTCTTTGTGACTTTCAACAAGGAAAAGTGGGAGTCCATGCCCCAGGACCTGAGGGATACCATCACCGCGACGACCGAGCAGTTCCACAAGGATGTCGGCATCGGCATGTGGGATGACCAGGATGCTCCGGCGCTCGAGTACGCGGTCAATGAGACCGGCATGGAAGTCATCACCCTTTCCGATGAAGAGAAAGCCCGTTGGATCAGCCGTGTCGAAAGCCTGCAGACGGAATATACCGGAAAGGTCCAGACGCTGGTGGACCGCGATGTGATCGCTTATGTCAAGAGCCTGGCCGACAAGTACAACACCATGTACCCTTGATGTGAGGCGATCCGCATGCGTTCTTTCGGGAAATTTCTGGATAAAACCGTTCTTGTCATGAACGAAGCTGCCGGATGGGCACTTGCGGCCTGTGTCGCCCTGGTCACCGTCAATGTCATCCTGCGCGCCGTTTTCGGCAGGCCGATCCTCGGCACCTATGAGTGGGTCGGCATCCTGACGGCGCTGTCGATCGGCCTCAGCCTGTCCCAGTGCGCAAGGGTGGGCGGGCATATCACGATCGACCTGCTGGTCGACCGCTTCAGACCGGTCACCCGTAAGGTTTTCGGGATCATCACAGACCTGCTTTCCTCGTTGTTCATGACCGCGGTCTTTGCCGCGACCTTCCTTTACGCGCGCAAGCTTGCGTTCAGCGGAGAAGTGACGCCGACGACGAAGATCCCGTATTATCTTTTCGTCTTTATCATTGGCTTCTGTTTTCTCTTTCTGGCCGCCGTGCTGGTCCGGTCCGCGGTCAAGGCCATGGGGGGGGATGCGGAATGAGTCCCGAACTGATCGGTTTGCTGGGGTTGATCCTTTTCCTTGTCCTGATGGCTTTCAAGGTGCCGATTTCCTTTTCGATGCTGATTTCGGGATTTCTGGGTTTCGGAATGCTTGTCAGCTTCAAAGCGGCGTTCACCGTCCTTCCTTCCGAGATCTACGGCAATTTTTCATCCTATTCGCTCAGCGTGATCCCGATGTTCATCTGGATGGGCTTCCTGGCATATTACTCCGGCATCGGGGCCGGACTTTACAGGTTTGCCTATACGCTCGTCGGCCACCGCAAAGGCGGGCTGGCCATGGCAACCCAGGCAGCCTGCGCGATCTTCGGCGCCATCTGCGGATCCAACACTGCGACCGCCGCGACGATGGGCGCGATCGCGCTGCCCGAGATGCGCAAATACGGCTACGATGATTCGCTCTCCTCGGCAAGCGTGGCCGCGGGCGGCGCGCTCGGCGTCATCATCCCGCCCAGCGTGATCTTCATCGTATACGGCATTGCCACACAGCAGTCGATCGGCAAGCTGTTCATCGCCGGGATCCTTCCGGGGATCCTGCTGACTTTGCTGTACATGGCTGCGGTCTATTTCGTCGTCCGCCGCAACCCGGCGCTCGGTCCCGCGGGTCCGAAGTCGACGTTCCGCGATTGCGTACGCTCCCTGGGCGACGGCCTGTTTGAGGTGCTGATCATTTTTGTCATCTCGCTCGGCGGCCTTTTCATGGGCATTTTCACCCCCACTGAAGCCGGCGCCATCGGAAGCGCGAGCGTCCTTGCGGTCGCCGTCATCCGCAAGCGCCTCACGTTTTCGGATTTCCGCAAGTCCCTGTCGGATACGGTGCGCACCACATCGATGATCATGCTGATGGTCGCCGGCGCCATGGTGTTCGGCCGTTTCATCGCAGTCAGCCGCCTTCCGTTCCTGCTCGCCACCTGGGCGTCGGAACTCAGCCTTCCGTCCTTTGCCATTATCGGCGTGATCTTCCTCGTCTACATGGTGCTCGGGTGCTTCATCGACGCGCTGGCGCTGATCCTGCTGACGATCCCGATCTTCTACCCCGTCGCCGTCGAGACCCTGGGGTATGACCCGATCTGGTTCGGCGTGATCATCGTGCTGGTCGTCGCGATGGGCGTCATCACCCCGCCGGTCGGCATGAATGTGTTCATTGTAAAAGGCGTGGCGGGCGATATCCCGACCGAGAAGATTTTCAAAGGAGTCTGGCCGTTCGTGATCGCGCTGCTGGTCTGCGTTTCGATCCTGATCGCGTTCCCGCGGCTCGTGACCTTTCTCCCGGATCTGATCCGATGACCGAGCGGCACTTCCGGTCCCGCGGATGGCTCTCCCTGCAGACCGGTCCTGCTGCCGCCGCTTATGAGAGGATCCATTCCGAAGGATCCTGCTATCCCGTGAATTAAAGCCCGGCAGCGGCTTCGGCCGTTTTCCCCTCCCCCTCCCCCTCCCCCTCCCCGCCGGGCTTTTTTTCTTCAATCCATATCCTGTCAGTCTTTCGGCCGGCAGTCGTCAGCCCGGGAGCGAGCCGGCACTCGCCGGCTCCCGGGTTTACCATCGGAATACAGTCCGGACCGTGTCGGACACGACCCTTCCGGTCTGTTTTTTTTGAAAACGGTATGGTATAATTTTTTGACGGAAAACCGGGAACATATCTTTTCTCCAGTCAGCCGCTGGTCCTGTGCGATGCGGCCCGTGAACCCCGTGAGGTCCGGAAGGAAGCAGCGGTAAGCGATCTGCCGTGTGTGCTGCGGGGGCGCCTGCGGCTGGCTGCAGAGGAGATATTTTCATCGGCGCGGCAGTGGCCGGCAGGGAGACGGATGGGACATATCGCGTTATACAGGGAATGGCGCCCCAAGACCTTCGATGAGGTCGTCGAGCAGGAATACACGGTCGCCGCGCTGCGGCAGGCAGTCCTGTCCGGCAGCATCGCGCATGCCTATCTCTTCAGCGGCACGCGCGGCACCGGTAAGACCACGATGGCACAGATCTTTTCGAGAGCCATCAACTGCCTTTCCCCCGAGAACGGCAGCCCCTGCAACAAGTGCAGCATTTGCACCGGCATTCTCGACGGCTCCCTGCTCGATGTCATCGAGATGGACGCTGCTTCCAACAACAATGTCGACACCATCCGGCGTTTGTGCGACGAGATCATCTTTGCTCCCAGCGTCGCACGATTCAAGGTCTATATCATCGACGAAGTCCACATGCTGTCGGCAGGCGCGTTCAACGCTCTTCTCAAGACCCTCGAAGAGCCGCCCGCGCACGCGGTCTTCATTCTTGCCACGACCGAGCAGCACCGCATCCCTGCGACGATCCTGTCTCGCTGCCAGCGGTACGAATTCCGGCGGATCCCGGTCCGGAGCATCGTGGAGCGTCTCGGGCTGATCGCCCGCACGGAGGGTGTGGAAGCCGATCCGGACGCGCTGCAGCTGATCGCCCGCCTGGCGGACGGCGCGCTCCGCGACGCGATCAGCCTGTTCGACCAGGCCAGAGGCAGCTTTCCGGGCGCCATCTCGGCCGCGAATGTCCTGTCGCTTGTCGGCATGGTGAATGATGATTTCATGCACGATGTCGCCCTGTCGATCCTTGAACGGTCTCCGGCGCGGATCCTCTTCCATATCGAGAATCTGGTCATGGATGGCAAAGATGTGATGCGCTTTTCGATCGACCTGGTGTCGTTTTTCCGCAGCGTCATGGTCATCCTTGCGGCCCCGGATGCCGAAGGCCTCCTCGGCCTTTCCGGCCCCTCCATCGGGAGCGTCCGGGACATCGCGTCGCGGACGTCCCTGCCGGACGTCATCCGGATCATACGCGACCTTTCCTCGCTTTCATCCGAACTCAAGTGGTCCCTCAACCCGCGCGTCACGCTGGAAGCAGCCCTGATCCGCCTGATGGCCCCGGAGAGCATCCCGGCGACATCTCCCGTTCCGGCGCCGGCGGCACCGGCTCCTTCGCGGACAGCCGCCCCTCCCGCTTCACGCCCGGCCGCGCCGCAGCATCCCCGTCCGGATCCGGACACGCCGCGATCCACGCAGCCGGCATCGCATCCGGAACCGGATCGAGCCGCCATGCCCGCCGCAGAGCCGGTGACCGATTTACCGGGTGCCGAGATAAAATCCGATCGGTCCGAGCCGGGTCCTTCCGCTGTACTCTCAACGGATCCGGCAGCGGAGCCGGGACGGGAAGATCCGACCTCCGGATCCGATATCAGCCTCCTCTGGCCGAAGATCCTCGACCAGGTCGTCGCGTCCGGCCAGATGACCTGCTACCTTTTCCTGCTCCCCGGCAGGCCGACGATTTCCGGGAATACGATCCTCATCACCTTTGACGAGAAGGATGAGGTCAACTGCCGCGAGATCTCAACAGACAAGAATGCCGGCATCATCCGCAAGGCTGCGCAGGTTGTGACCGGGACCGATTACAGCGTCCGGACAGTCCTGGCGGGGAATAGCCGGGATTCCGGCACGGTGCCGCCTGCCGCTGCCGGCTCGGATGCTTCCGCAGGGGAGGCCGCGCAGACGCCGCTGTCCGGCATCGAAGCCCTGCGCCGATCTGCCGGCGAGCTCGGCATCGCCTTTTATATGGAAGAATAGAGAAGATGGCCAGGTATTCGCAGAATATCACCAAGCTCATCGCCGAACTGGGCAAGCTTCCCGGCATCGGCAGCAAATCCGCCCAGCGGCTGGCCTTCCATCTGCTGTCTTTGCCTTATTCCGAGATCGAGACACTGGCGAATACCCTGATCGAAGTACGAAAGAACACCTTTCTGTGCTCCGTCTGCTGCAATCTGACTGACCGGGATCCCTGCGAGATCTGCACTTCCGCATCACGGGACAGGACCATGATCTGCGTCGTGGAAAATCCCCGCGACGTGGCAGCTATGGAGCGCATCCATGAATACAAGGGACTTTACCACGTCCTGCACGGCGCGATTTCCCCGATGCAGGGGATCGGGCCGGGCCAGATCCGGCTCAAGGAGCTGCTTGCCAGACTATCCACCGAAACGGAGGTCTCCGAAGTCATCCTCGCGAACAACCCGACGGTCGAAGGCGAAGCCACGGCGATGTACATCGCCAGGCTGCTGAAGCCTGCCGGGATCCGCACGACAAGGATCGCCCACGGATTGCCCATGGGCGGCGATCTCGAATATGCCGATGAGGTGACGCTCGCGAAGGCGATGGAAGGAAGACGGGAGCTCTGACGGCGATCCTTTATCAGTCTTTGAAGATCATTTCGCCGGGCTTGACCATGCCCAGCTGCTCCCGCGCGATTTTCTCAATGTATTCAGCATAGGAAGGATCGCCATATGAAAGGGGGATA
>CAZDPQ010000119.1:0-7510 GCA_964507305.1 uncultured Oscillospiraceae bacterium | reverse complement strand
GGATCCGTTCGTCCCTCATCGCGGGACTCGTGATCTGCCTCTTTTGATTTTACAATGGAAAAGTCCGCATCGTCAACCGCTTCCACACCATGATGCATACTTTGACCGGTCAGATCATTGGCTTTTTCCGGGTGTTTGATTTATACTGGACATATTCGGATCCGAAGCGGCAGGAGGTCAAGGATGGACATCAAAGAGGATTATATCGGGATCTACCGCAAATGCATCACCCGCGAAGGCAACGGTCAGCTGCTCGACTTTCTTCAGTCCCCCGGGTCCGATTTTTTCACGGCACCCGCGAGCACCCGCTTCCATGGTTCCTATGAAGGAGGCCTTGCCGAGCACAGCATCAACGTCTATCACTGCCTGAAGGATTATCTCGCGCGGGACAGGGTCCGCGATGTGTACGGCCTGTCCTGCTCCGATGAAAGCATCGCCGTGGTCGCCCTCCTCCATGACCTCTGCAAGATCAACTCGTACAAGGTCGGAAGCCGCAATGTGAAAGACGCCTCCGGAGTATGGCAGAGCGTCCCGTATTATGAATACAAGGATCTTTTCCCCTACGGTCACGGTGAAAAATCGGTCTACATCATCAGCAAATACATGCGCCTGACCGATGAAGAGGCTTTTGCCATCCGCTATCACATGGGTTTTTCAGGAGAAGAGGAAACAAAAAACGTCGGCGACGCGTTCAGGCTCTACCCTCTGGCCCTCGCGGCATCGACGGCTGATATGGAAGCGACATTTTTCGTAGAAAATAAAAGACCCAAAATGCCGTCGCCCCCTAATTGACACCCTGCAATTGCAAGGTGGGTGCCCTGCGGTGGCCTCTTACCATTAACAGCATTTGTGCTGCGTTCAGTCGTATCCACGTCGACTCGGGTTCCCTTAATCATGATGTAGGTTCAATTATAAGAGCTAACGTACATTTCAGGCAGCTTCATTATATCGGATGTTGCCACAAAATCATAGTCTGTTGCGTTCGTCCGAATCATGCTATAATGGACTAGGTATCACTCTCCTGCGCCTTTGCGGTCCGACGCCAGCACGATCCCGGTGATATCGGTCCCTCCCCCGCGCATCCCTTTCTCCCCTGCCCATGCGCCCTCCGCGGTGCGGATGGCTTCCGCCGCGTTGAACAGGGTCGCCCCTGTAGTCAGAACATCGTCCAGCAGCAGGATCCTTTCTCCGGCGAGCTTTTCGGGACTTGCGCATACGAATGCGCCGGACAGGTTGCCGATCCGGGTCCGCCTGTTCGTTGTTTCGCTTTGCCTTCCGGTGTTCCGGATCCGGACCAGGCAGGATCCATCAACCGGGATCCCGGTCGCTTCGGACAGCTTGCGGGCGATCAGCATCGCCTGGTCATACCCCCGCTCTCTGTGTCTGCGCTCGTGCAAGGGGACCGGAACGATCCGGTCATATATCCTGCCTGTCTGACGGACTGACAGTGCCAGAATGCTTCCGAATACCTCCATGAAATATGCCGCTTCGCCGAATTTCATGGCGACCATGGCGCTCCGGATCGGCTCTTCATACCGGCAGGCGATGATGACCGGGAAATTGTCGCGTAGGCTCCGGCCCATCTGAAGAAGATGATGACCGTCGACACATGGGCGGATCCGATCCGTCGCCGAGCGTAACGGCAGGCAAGCCGCGCATGAACGGCAGATGCCTTCCACGTCGGACGCAGCCGCAGTGCGGCCGCAGAAGCAGCATACATTCGGGAACACGATCTCTTTCAGGATACGGCTCCATTCACAAGTCATCCGGGAACCGAGGATCTCCTGTCGCGCGCCTTCATCCCATGCAATCAGAGCCCGGCCGCCCGCCGTATCTCCTCCGCCCGGTCGGCCTTTTCCCATGGGAGATCAAGATCCGTCCTGCCGAAGTGCCCGTAGGATGCCGTCTGAGCATAAATCGGCCGATCCAGTCCGAGCTGGCGGATGATGGAAGCGGGTCTGAGGTCGAAGAGCCGGACAACGATGTCGGAAAGCGCGCTGTCGGGGATCCTGCCCGTGCCGAATGTATTGGCTGAAACCGAAACCGGTTCCGCCTTGCCGATCGCATAGGCGATCTGGACCTCACATTCCGACGCCGTTCCGGAACAGACGATGTTTTTCGCGATGTAGCGCGCCATATACGATGCCGAACGGTCGACTTTTGTGGGGTCTTTCCCCGAAAAGGCTCCTCCCCCGTGCCGCGCGAATCCTCCGTATGTGTCAACGATGATTTTTCTCCCGGTCAGGCCGGAATCCCCCTGGGGGCCTCCGATGACAAACTGACCTGTGGGATTGATGAAATAGCGGGTCTCTGCGTCAAGCAGACGGGCGGGGATCACGGCGCGGACCACCTCGCTCAGGATGTCCGATTCGATCTGGCTGTGGGAAACATTGCTGTTATGCTGGGCCGAGATCACGATCGTGTCCACGCGGACCGGTCTGTCGTCCCGATATTCGACCGTGACCTGCGCCTTCCCGTCCGGTCTCAGATAAGGGATCGATCCTTCCTTCCTGACACGGGCAAGCTGTCTGCATAAGCCGTGCGCAAGGGAAATCGGCAGAGGCATTTTCTCTTCCGTGTCGGAGCAGGCGTATCCGAACATCATCCCCTGGTCTCCGGCTCCGAGCTCGAAGCCGGTCTGCGTATGGCCGCTCTTCATCTCGAGAGAATGATCCACGCCCATCGCGATATCCGGGGATTGTTCATGGATCGATGTGAGGACGGCGCAGGTCTCGTTGTCGAATCCATATTTCGCCCTGGTATATCCGATCTTGCGGATCGTGGATCTGACTAGATCCTGGATATCCACATAGCAGTCGGTCGTCACTTCTCCCATGACAAGGACCAGCCCGGTCGTGACCGCCGTTTCGCAGGCGACCCTGGCGTCCGGATCCTGCGCCAGGATGGCATCCAGGATCGTATCGGAGATCTGGTCGCACATTTTATCCGGATGTCCCTCGGTCACGGATTCGGACGTAAAAAACCATTTTCCTCTGTCTTTTCTGTTCATCATATCCTCCCGGTTCGATCAATGTTCTCTTGTTTTCGCCAGACTGCGGCGATATTCGACGGGCGTGATCCCCGTGTGCTTGCGGAAAGCGGCGTTGAAGCGCTGTGGGCTTGCAAAGCCCACCGTCCGCGCGATCGCTGAAACCTTGATGTCTTCATCTTCAAGAAGCCTGCAGGCATGATCGACACGAACCTGGATCAGAAAATTGATCGGGCTCATTCCGGTCATTTCCCTGAACGCTCTCGTGAAATAGCCCTGGCTCAGAAAAACATGGGCAGCGGCATCGGCAACGGATATGTCCCTGTCATGATTGCGCACCAGATATTCCCTCGCGATGGTTACCAGCTCCTTGGCCTTTCCCGAACGGACACGCAGGCTTTCCTCCCATTCTTCGCGGAGCCCCCTGGAAAGCGCGATGAGAAGCTCCATGGCCAGAAACTGCATCATCAGCTCCTTGCCATACTCGTCGCCCTTGCTCTCGCGTACGATCTGGCCGACGATCCCGGCGATGTCCTGTCTTGCCTTGCCCCGGATATTGATGTAGGGAA
Organism: uncultured Oscillospiraceae bacterium; assembly: GCA_964507305.1. Lineage (GTDB taxonomy): Bacteria > Bacillota > Clostridia > Saccharofermentanales > UBA5734 > JAQVYV01. Next base: position 3,952 of record CAZDPQ010000119.1, on the reverse strand, counting down.
CGGCGCCGTCTTCATGGGGGCTTGTCCCATCCTGTCCGGCACCTCTGGCGAACTGCAGGAACCGTTCGATCGTGGTCTCATGGATCCCCGTCCTGTCGGACACGGGACCATGCTCCGCCGGATCCCCGCCTTCCGATACAGGCTTGAAGCCGAAATACAGCACAACCATGTCGACGCTGCCGTCGCCGACCTGGATGGAATGGCTCTTGTCCGGCCGGATAACAAGAGTGTCTCCCTTCTGGATATGGATCTTCCTTCCTTCGATATCGAAAACCGCCCGGCCGTTTTTCACATAGAGCAGTTCGTGAAAAGCATGTCTGTTTGCCTTCGTGCCGGTGCTCCCGCTCGCGAACTGACGCTCGATCCCCTTGAATACGACCGGGATCGAGCCGGTGAAATGGGCGATGCTCTTTTCCAATTCCGGAAGCAGATCTTCGAACAAACTTTCCCCTCCATCGCGATGACTTAACTAATGATACCAAATTTTCGGGGAAAGAGGAATGTCCATTTTGCCGCATTCGGATGCTTCGGGCGGAAGGCCTGCCGGGCTGCTGCCGGCAGGCCTGCTGCCGGCCGGTGTCAATCCGGCTGAATAGTGGACAGGTCGACATTGTCCAGCAGATCGCGCAGCTTTTCTGATTCTTTGACCGTCAGGCTCGCTCCCCTACTCATTTTTACATGCTCTCCATCCCATTCCCGGATGTCGATTTTCGGCAATGCGTCATTCCACTTCACGATGTTAACTTCTTTTGTCCAGCCGGAATTCGATGTCGACAAAATCCCGATATGGTTCAGGATCTCATAGCGAAAATCATCTCCGCCTTCTTCCCTCCGTTTTATCTTTCCGTTCGTTTTATTCATCATGAACTCCTTTCTTCTTGTGATCCTGCCGGATGCGGTTCCGGCGCTTCGTTGCACGCGGATATCCGTATGATCCCGCCTTTTTCGGTTTTTTCGAGGATGCCGATCTGGTCCGTTTTCAGCTCCAGACAAAGGATCCTATCGCTGTCGCCCGCCGAGACAGGCCCTCCCGATCCGCTCAGGATCCGCATGATGCGGACTCCTCCCATCCTCATCGCGGATCCGCACGCATCGGGCAGAAGCTCCGACTCTTCGCTGTCCGGGCCGCTCTGCAGTTCCTCCGGCAGGATGAGATAGAGATTGATCCTGTTTCCTTCATAAAGCCACCAGCCGTTCGCTTCTTCAGGCTTTACGGATAGGGAATACAATTCCATCCCGTCCGCGAGATCCGGATACAGGATTCCTGTCAAAGGATCTCCCACATCGTGCGCGGCAAGGATATCCCCTTTTTTCATGTCGCGCAGCAACGTCTTCCCGGCTGCCATACCGGCCTCGGAGACTGCATTCGGTAATATCACGTCCGTCCGGACCGTTACCGGGAGCAGTTTTTCCGGATCAAGCAGACTTCCTGCCTCCGCGTCTTCCGCCATAAGATAGACTGTCCGTGCTTCGCCTGTCCGGGTAGAGAGGAAAAAATAGATCATGCATAATACCACGATACTGATGACACATGTCCATAAAATCTGTTTGTTCTTTTTCATTCGCCTGTCCCTGCCGTTTCCGTGATCCAACGGCACGTATCCTTCACAGTCTCCGCTTTTCCGAAGGCCGTGATGATCGTGATCTCGCTGTTCACCGTGATGATGTTTCCGGTCAGTGAAAATGCTGCTGCAGCATCTTCCACGACCTTCAGATACGTTCGTTCCTCAAGCAGCCTGTCTGCGGACTCCCGGAAATATACGGCAGCTTTCGCTTCATCCAGATACAGGATCACGCTCCCCAGCCGCTGTCGGCTGATGGCCTGGCACGCTCCGGCCGACGCGATTTTCAGGACCTCCTTCGCGCTGTCCGCCTGATACTTTGTCAGAAAGGCCTTCAGGACAAATATCATGGACGGTACCAGGACCATCACCGTAAAAGCGGCTGCAACCAGGGATAGCCCGACGGAACCCTTTTTAGTACGCGGCATTATGGATTTTTCTCGAAACGATCTGCCTGTCATATGCAAACTCCGTTCCTTCTCCGCTGAATGTCAGCAAACAGATCCATCGCACGGATTTCGCTCTTGCGGAAACGATGAAATGGATCCATCCGCCGTACTGAACTTCCGAGGGTCCGCTGACGTTGATCTCCGCGAACCCCGAATCGTCAAGCCTTGAAACAAGATCTCTCCTGCTGCTGTCTGTCAGACCTCCGTCGATGTCGATCTGCAGGAGCGTATTCCTGCAGATGCTGTCAAAAGTGATTTTTTGCGAAACGGCAAGAACCATTCCAAGCATCCCGACAAAAAAGGATAGGACCAGCACCAGGCTGAATGCGGCAACAAGGGCTTTGTCGATCATGAGATTTCCTCCGGATCAAAAATGGCTGCGGGCGTTTCGGGATCACCGGAACAGGGTGGATGATACATCGGTCCACCATGTCGACAAAGCCGACATGACAGACTGGGCAAACGTGCGAAGCCCGGGGATCACGATCAGTGCGGCAATGATAAGCCCTGCCGCGATGCCGATGATCTCATTGATCCCGAAGCCTCTTCTGCTGTTCAGATCCATGGCATTCCCTCCTTTCTTTGCGATCGATTGTTTTCTTGATTCGATCAAACGGAACATTTTTTCACCTCCTTTCCATTCGTGTCGTTACTGAAATCCTCCGTTCACGCGAACGGAGAATGCAGCACCTGTTCAAATCCCCGAACCGCGTCAAAGATGACCGGCAAGGCGAAAAGAGCCATCAGAGGCACGACGGCAAGCAGTCCGGCGAAAAGAAGCCGCGTCCTGTAGCGCGCCGTTTCTTTCTGAAGAAGAAAGAAAAACTTCGCGAACATGAGCTGTTCCATCTTCAGCAGGGTTTTGCCGGCCATGCCGGTTTCAACGCACTGACGTATGCATACGCAGAGCATGTCCGCGTCGTACCCTTTGATCGATTTGCGGATCATTTCGAGCGCTTCCTCGATATCCAGCGTCAATTCATAATGCGCCGCAAAGCGAACGAAAGCATCATGGATGAGGGGATGATCTGCGATGCGGTGGAGTTCGCGGATGGCGTCCGTTGCCTTGATCCCCGACGAAATCTGGGAATGGAGAAAGCTGTAGAGCTTATACGCGCTGAGGGTGAAGGCTTTCTTTCGTTCAGCGATCTTGCCGCGGAGATAAAGTTCCGGCAGCACCACGCCGCAGGATGACACCGCGAGCGCAGCCGGGAATCCGCTTCCGCCCGCGAGCATCAGCACCGCTGCGGCTGCGGGTACCGGTATCGTCAGCAGGATCCAGTATTTCCAGGTGTTCCCGTCGCCGAGTCCTGCTTCCTCCAGCTTCGCAGTCACGCTTTTCCGCAGAAAAGACGAGACCGGAAGTTTATCGAAAACGCTTCCCGGCAGCCGGTTTTCCGTTCTGCCGGCATGGTAGGGATATCTTTTCCTGTCTTTCGCAACAAAGATCCACGGCAGCGCGATATAGACCGATGCGGTGACCGGCACGACAAGACAAGCCATCAGCAGGGGATCCATCCATCCGTTCATTTTCCAGGCTTCCTTTTTATCAAAATGTGCTTCGATGCGATGTTCCGTATAAGGCCAGGCCTGCCGCATAAGCCGCGGCGGAAAAACAGGCGGCCGCTTTTCCTGCCGTTGTCTGCAGAAACAGCTCGCGCGCCGTCCCGTTGGCCAGCAGCACGGCGAATGCCACGACCGGTGTCAGGATAAAGAGGCCTTTCAGGATGATCCTGTCGTGAGAAGATTCGATCTTGCGTCTGGTATGTTCTTCTTCGATTCTCATGAACTGGGATTCAAGGTCGTCTAACAATTCCGCCGTGTTGCCCCTGTACTTCAGGTTGAAGCGGATCTGCCGGATGAAATACCGGAATGTGCTGTCCCGATACGATTCGGACAGCAGGTCAAGCGCTTTGTCTACCCGGAGGCCGCCCTTCACCC
>CAZDPQ010000118.1:0-7546 GCA_964507305.1 uncultured Oscillospiraceae bacterium | reverse complement strand
AGATGTACCGGGAAGGAACAATGGAGTGGATTATACGAATGCCATTGCAGTCACTTTACGAGAGGAGAATTAATAATGATCAAGTCAGATATTAATTTAATGCCTCAAAAACAGAAGCTGCCTTTGTCGGTGACGCTTGGGATCGTTATCGGAGTGGTTCTGCTCGCTGTGCTCCTGACGGCTGGCATTTTACTCCCATCCCTGCTGCTGGACCAAAAAAGAACCCGATTGGATTCCATACAGCATGAACTCGAATCCTACGGCAACATTCAATCTGAATATGTACAGAAATTCGCAGAATTGAATACGATGCAGGAGCAGCAGAAGAATTATCTGGCTTTTGAGAATACCGATCGTCAGACACTCGAGATCATGAACCTCATTACCGCCGCCATCCCCCATACGGTTACGATTCTTGAAGAGGTTTTTTCTGACGATAATGTATCACTGAGGGGATATGCGACTGATGACATTGAGATTGCCAAATTCGAAGTGGCACTTCGTAAAACAGCAATATTTTCTTCAATCCAACTCGGAACGATTGAAGGACCCGAAAAACATAGAATGTTTGATTTTATCCTGACCTATATCCAGGCTGAAGATCAGGCGGATGGAGGTGTCGGAAAATGAGCAGTTTATCAAAAAGAGAAATCATACTTCTGATCCTGTTATTTATCGCTATCATTGGAGCGATCTATTACAATGTCGTGTTAAAACCTTACTTTAATAATGATGTCGCACTTGATGCTCAGATTACCGACGTGAATACATCAATCAATGATGCCAGGCAGAAGGCCGCCGTCATTGAGATCATCAACGGAAAAATCAAAGACATCCGGACGGATATGGATCAGAAGTTTACCAATGTGCTGGACAGCATCGATAATCCTGCAATCATCGTCCTTTTAAACAAAACCGTGTATCCCGAAGCCGCGGATCCGACTTTTACTTTTTCACCTGCCTACACAGACCTCGGCAATAATTATATCACGACGGTTGTTGCCGCTTTTCAATGCAAAAAAGACGATTTCGGCAAGATCCTTGCCAAATTGCGATCGACTATGCCGATCAGCCGAGTTACGAACGCATCGATCCAGGTTGTTGACGAAGCAACGAAAAACTGTGAGGCTACGATTTCAATCAATATCCTTACTTCATCCCTGGTACCCACCAACACCGAATTCAATTACAAATAGGAGAGACTTTTATGCCTTTTGACTTGTTTTACGGTGTAGCGGTGTTGATGGCGATTTTGATATTCATCCTGCTTCTTGTGTTTTATCTTCCGGTAAGGAAAATCGGAACGGATGTCAGGCGATCCCGAGAGAATCTCATCCGCGAATACAAACTTCAAGAGAATTATACTTTTTTTCTCAATGAAGATTACAAGTTGTTTTCAGGGAAAACTTTGAAAAACCAATGGAGAAGATATATCGACTCTATCAACCGGAATAAAGGACACAGTGAATATTCGAATATCCGTGAGTACTTTTCGCCGGACAGGATGCTCGACGAAACCACCAATACGCCCCTAGCGACTTTCGTTCCTGCCATTGTATTTTCAGCAGGCCTTGTATTAACCGCCACTGCGGTGGTTTATTACCGCGCTGCCGTTCTGTTGACCGAATATAAGGCTATCGAAGCCTCATATACGGTACTGGCGCTTGCATTCGTATCTCTTTGCATGTCAGGTTATTATAAGCATTTGACATACAGAACGAAAGAACAGCTCAGATCCTTCTGCCAGTGGATCGAACAGGGCCATGGGGCTATTTCATCCCTCACCGAAGAACTGGCTGATCTTCGCATGTCCATGCATCATTATCAACATGAGCAACTCATGTTTTACGCTGATCTGAACAATCACATCGCCTCGACGACACGGAAGGCGGTAAAGCCCTATCTGGAGGATGTTCGAACCGCGGTCGCGGATTTTGTGCAGGCGGCCACATCACGTCAGATCGAATCGATGAAGCGATTAGCGGAGTATTTTGCCAGGGATACGACAAAATTATACCTGGATCAAATCGAAAAAATTTCGGGAACGACTGCAGGAATGGCCGAGATCCAGGCGAAAACGGCCGAGACTCTTCAGTCAGTCACGACGATCTATACTGAATCGCGCGAATGCATTGATCGTGTCGGCAATACAACAGGAGCAGCCCTTTCGCAATACAATGAGAGCATCGCCCAGATGACCTCCTTGCAAGCAGCAATGGTTGATTCCGTGAAAGAACTGCAGGATCTGGCCGAATATATCCGGACTAATTCTAAAAACCAGAATTTTACGATCGAAAATCTCAGCAAATACCAAAATGAGCTGATCGAGACGTCTGAACGATCAACCGCTTCGCTGCAACAGTTTTTCAGGGAATTCAATGATCAGTACTTATCGTCGATCATTGCCCTGCGCGCGGCGTCCGGAGACATGATGCAGGCCGGTGAGTTCATTCGCAGTTCGTACACCGGTTTTACCGGTAACTTGAATCAGGACATCGATGCGATTTTCAAGACCTTTGAAGAGAATCTTGCGACGATTTCGCTCCATCTTTCCCGGTCGATCCGTGATCTTCAGGAAGCCATCGATGAACTCCCGGCCATTCTGAGACAGTCCGCACCGGAAAAGACCGGAATGGATCAGGACGGTTGATCGTTCGGGAGATGACAATTGGATAACCTGACTTTTCAAGATACGATCCGGATTCTTTCAAACAACAGTAATACCCCGACAATCCGGGAAGCTTGCAGGCGTGCCCTTGCATTCGATATCTCCGGTTATATGTATCTGTTCAACATTCCTTCAGGCAAGAATGCTGAAGATGCCTTCCGCGCGCTCACGAGACAGCAGGTGGAAGAGGTTCTGTTCGGGATACCGAAAATCATTGAGATATATGGCGCGAGAAAATTGATCCCGCTTTTCCGGGCTCGATATCGAAGTTTTATGTTTCATATCCTGTATGTTTTTTGGCAGGATTATTATGATATGGGGAATTACCGGGAACTGTTTTTAACAGTTTTCAAACACCCGAAGACAGCTCTTTTTTCAGAAGAAGTTGGCTTTTCGCCCGAAACGCTGATCGAACTGACAACGCGTCCCCGCGCGGAAGCCCGGCTCGCGGAGATGGCCCGCGATGAAGGACGGGATATGAGGGAGTTCCTCGAGGCGCACCGGATCAGCCGCGAATCGGCGATCGGGGTCGATGCCATGAGCATTTTTTTCCTGTTCTGCACCGCGGAGGATTATCTGGATTTCGGCGTCGACCGCCTGATCCTGGCGGCCGAACGCTTCGATATTAAAAATCAGGCCAAGATGCTCAACAACATGATGCGGGTGCTGACGAAGGAGGAACGGGACGGCCTTTCGGATGTCTTCCGCCATTTCATCGGCAGGTACCCGGCGGCTGCGTCCGGCACGCTCCATGAGTTCTGGAGCAGTGTTTTCGTGAAAAACCGCGAGACGCTCCAGGAGGAATACGGCGCCCATCTGGTGGTATAATGAGAGTGGAGCGGTTCGTGAATATGAGGATGAAGTCGATCAGGATGATAAAATGGCTGTCCGTATCAGGTCTGGCCGTCCTGCTTCAGTTGACGGCATGCGGGGGCGCCGTGACGACCGTCACGCCGGCGCCGTCCGCGGGATCGGCCGGGGTGTCGGAAGGAGAATCTCTGCCGGAGAGCTCCGAGGCGGGTTCGGACTTTTCCAGCGGAGACAGCACGGCGCCGACAGCCGTGCCCACTGCGCTGACGCAGGCGGCATCAACGCCCGGCATCACCCAGGAAGTGCCGAACGACGCATTGTATGAAGCAGTCTACGGCGACGGCCTGAATATGAATATGCTGGTCGGAATCGATGAATGGGGACGCACCGTCGAGCCGATCATCGGGGAACGGCCGAAGCGGGATGTCGGCATTTTCTACTGGATGTGGGAAGGGACCCAGCGTTCCACCAAGATCTATGATTCGTCGAAAATCGCGGCGATGGAAAACGGCATCGACATCCTGCTGCGCTCGAATACGCCGGTCAGCCCGGCCAATACGGAGCACTGGTGGGGCGAGCCTCTCTACGGCTATTACGACATGGAGGATGAATACGTCATCCGCAAGCACATGGAGCTTCTCAGCTGTGCGGGGATCGATTTTCTCGTGCTCGAAGCCACCAACACGATCACATACCCGACCGTCCATCACAAGATCATGCGGATCCTGAGCGAAATGATGGCGGAAGGCTGGGATGTTCCGAAAGTGACGTTCTATACCCACACCTGCTCCATCGATACGATCAACAAGCTGTACCGCGAGACCTATCAGCAGGACCTGTACCCCGAGACATGGTATCGCATCGACGGCAAGCCGCTGATGATCGGCTTCACCGATCCGGTCAAGGACCGGACCCGCTCGCGCAGCCAGGCTTCCTGGCTCTCGGACTATGACCCGCAGCCGCTGAGTCAGGAGATCATGGATTTCTTTTATTTCCGCACCACCGTATGGGTCGGCTGCGATCCGGTCACACCGGACGGCTGGCCCTGGATCGAATGGGTCTACCCCCAGCCGGTTTACGGCAACCTGATCAATGTGTCGGTGGCTTCCCACTCGGGCGGCCCCTTTTCGCTTTCGCTCTCGGACGGCCTGACCAACTGGGGCAGGGGATGGAGCTTCACGGACCGCAAAAACGACCCCGTGCGGGCACTGAAGGGCTCGTATTTCGACGAGCAGTGGATCACCGTTTTCAAGAAAGATCCGGAGATCGTCTTTGTGGGCGGCTGGAACGAGTGGTACATCTACAAGAGCCCGTACGAGGATAAATACATCCTCTGGGACAATGTCAGCATGATGTATTCGCGCGATGTCGAAATGATGAAGGGCGGATACAACGATGCCTATCTGATCCAGCTTGCCCAGAAGATCCGCAAATACAAGAATCTGCCGTATACGAAACATGCCGTTTCCAAGGCGAAAACGATCGATGTCAACGCGGATCCGGCACAGTGGTCGGATGTCAAAGCCGTTTACCGCAAATTCGGCAGCGTCAATTACGGGCGCGACCACGAGGGGGCGGTCTCTTCCCTCCGGTACACGACGCCGCTGCCCCGGAACAGCCTGCAGGAGGTCCGGGTCGCCCATGATGCGAAGAACATTTATTTCTACATCCGGTGTGACAGCGCCATCGCCCCTTACAATGGCACGAGCTGGATGAATGTCCTGATCGGCACCGGCACCCCGTCCCTGAAGGGCTGGCAGGGGTACGAATATATCCTCAACCGCAGCGTGGACGGCACGGTTTCCGTCGTCGAGCGGCTGGACAGCAGTTTCGGCGGGACACGCGCAGGGAGCGCCGCCGTCACGGTCCGGGACAACATCATGCAGATCGCGGTCCCGCGCGCAGCGCTGGGGCTCTCCGCGTCCGACAACACCTTTTACTTCAAGGTGGCCGACAGCGTCGAGCACCCGTCGGATATCATGGACTATTATGTTTCCGGGCGCTGCATGCCGATGGGCCGGCTGAGCTACCAGTATTTCGGCTGAACCGTGCAGGACGCGGCCGGTTTCCAAAGCCGTCAAAGAGACGTCAAAGAGCCGGCGAAGAGACGTCAAAGAGACGTCAAAGAGCCGGCGAAAAGGTATTGACATTTCAAAACACTCGGTATAGACTTTGCCTATATCATAAATCCGATGAACGGAACGAGTAATCAGCGATACGGTGTCACAGCGAGCCGGCGACGGTGCAAGGTCCGGCACACACGACGCGGATGAATGGATCCGGGAGGAGCGAAGTCAAATATACGGGATGGTCCATCGGCCCGTACAGAGTACCTTCCGCCGGCCTCTCCCACGTTACGGGAGCACGATATACAGCCCGCGCGGGCTCGTATCGGACAGAGGGATGCCCGGTTTTCCGGGATCCGAAGATGGGTGGCACAGCGAAGCCATATCGCCCCATTGTTGTATTGGGAGCGGTATGGTTTTTTTATGTGTCCCGGACATCAGGCGGTCCGCGATGCTTAAAGAATACGGAAGAAGCGGTTGTGTCGGAAGACATGAAGAAAGAACGGTTCTGCCGGACAGGCGGAAACATGATTTTCAGGAGGTGTGAAATGTCAAAGCATGAATTGAGAAAAGTCGTTTTGCCGGATACCGAGATCCCGAAGCAGTGGTACAACATCATGGCGGACCTGCCGACCCCGATCAGCCCCTACTACAGCGGCCAGACGATGAAACCCGCGGCTCCGTCCGACATGGCGGCGATTTTCCCCATGTCCCTGATCGAGCAGGAGTTCGCATCCGACCGGTATGTCGACATCCCGAAGCCTGTGCGGGAAATGTACAAGCAGTTCCGCCCATCCCCGCTGTACCGGGCGGTGGAGCTGGAGAAAGCGCTGAAGACCAAATCCCGCATCTATTACAAGTACGAGGGCGGGAACGCGACCGGCAGCCACAAGCTGAACACGGCGATCGCCCAGGCGTATTACAACAAGGAGGCCGGCATCAAGAACATTTCGACCGAGACCGGCGCGGGGCAGTGGGGTTCGGCGCTCTCGATGGCCTGCCAGCATTTCGGCATGGGATGCGAAGTGTTCATGGTCAAATGCAGCTATGAGCAGAAGCCGTTCCGCAAGATTTTCATGGAAACGTACGGCAGCAAGGTCCACTCGAGCCCGACCGACCTCACGCAGAGCGGCCGCATGATCCGCGAAAAGTATCCGAATACGACCGGCAGCCTCGGGATCGCGATCAGCGAAGCCGTCGAGGTTGCAGCGCTCAACGCGGACACCAACTACAGCCTCGGCAGCGTCCTGAACCATGTCTGCATGCACCAGACCGTGATCGGCCTTGAGGCGATGAAGCAGATGGAAGTCCTGGACGAGTCGCCGGATGTGGTCATCGCCTGCGTCGGCGGCGGCTCCAACTTCGCGGGCATCTCCTTCCCGTTCATGAAGGACAAGCTCGCGGGCAAGTCGAAGACCCGGTTTATCGGCGTCGAGCCGACCGCCTGCCCGACGCTGACTCGCGGCGTCTACGCGTACGATTTCGGCGATACGGCCGGCGTCGCGCCCATCGCGAAAATGTATACACTCGGGGCATCCTACATGCCGCAGAGCATCCATGCCGGCGGGCTGCGTTATCACGGCATGTCGCCTCTTGTGAGCAAGCTGTACAACGAAGGCTACATGGAAGCGAAAGCGTATGACCAGGTGAAAGTGTTCGAGGCGGCCGTCGAGTTTGCCCGCACCGAAGGCATCGTTCCGGCGCCGGAATCTTCCCACGCGATCCGCGCCGCGATCGACGAGGCGCTCGAAGCCGATATCCGCGGCGAAGAGAAGGTCATCCTGTTCAATCTCTCCGGCAACGGCTACTTCGACCTTTCCGCCTACGACACGTTCCTGTCCGGCAAGCTGAAAGACTCGGCCGTCAAGGATGAGGAGATCCAGAAGAGCCTCGCGGGACTCCCCGACATCCACTGACCCCGCGGTGCCCACGCACACAGTCCGTATGAACAGGGCTGTCCCGGACCGGATGTCCGGGCAGCCCTGTTCTTGTTTTATACGCG
>CAZDPQ010000117.1:0-7659 GCA_964507305.1 uncultured Oscillospiraceae bacterium | reverse complement strand
AACAAGACAGTGGCAGCCATGGACTGTCTGGTTCCGGGCATCGGCGAGATCATCGGCGGGAGCCAGAGGGAAGAGGATTACGACAGGCTGGTCGGGCGGATGCGTGAGACGGGCCTTGATCCGGCCGACTATTCGTGGTACCTCGATCTGCGCAGATATGGAGGGACCCGCCATGCAGGGTTCGGACTCGGCTTCGAGCGGATGATCATGTACCTGACAGGCGTTGCGAACATCAGAGATGTCGTTCCGTTTCCAAGGACGCCCGGCAATGCCGATTTTTAGAGATTCCTGATCCGATTTTTCCGTTTTTGGATGAAGCCTCCTTCACGTCTGCGGGGTAGAATGATCTCCGGATACAGGAGGTTTTTCTTATGCAGACCGATACGATGGATTTGATCCCGGCAGCTGTTTCCTGCCATGTGAAGATGTCCGAAATCCCGGTGAAAGACAGGCCTTACGAGAGATTTGATGCTTTCGGTGAAAGCGCACTCAGCGATACAGAATTGCTTGCCGTACTGATCAAGAGCGGGACGCGCGAAGCGTCCGCCGTCAGCCTGGCAGCCAGGATCATGGCGATGGACCGTGGCGGTCAGGGCCTGTCATTCCTTTGCAGTCTTCCCGCGGAAGATCTGATCGCCCTGCCGGGAATCGGGAAGGTCAAGGCCGCGGTGATCAAATGCGCGCTGGAGTTGGGCAGGAGGGCGACCCGGCGCCAGGTCAGTCTTGGAGAGACGGTGATCAGGACACCGGCGGATATCGCCGGCATCCTCCTGGAGGAGATGCAGTATCTGACTTGCGAAGAATTGCGGATCCTGCTGCTGGATGCCAGAAATACGCTTTTGCGCGTGATGAAGAGTTCCAAAGGATCGGTCCGGGAAACGATGTTCGCGCCAAGGGAGATCTTCAAGGATGCGATCCGGTACGACGCGGCATCCGTGGTCTTAGTTCACAATCATCCGAGCGGTGATCCCGAAGCGTCCAGGGCGGACATCGAGACGACGGAAGAGCTGCTCCGGATCGGCAGCGATCTCGGGATCCAGCTTCTTGACCATGTCATTCTCGCCAGAGGAGGGTATACGAGCATCAAGTCCCTGATCCTGGGCATTCGGCAGCGTTCGAGAGATCCGGGGCTGCCGGCGTCGGCTCAGGCGTCGGTATCCGGTTGAATGTTGTCTCCCACTTATCTATAATGTAGTATAATATCGTATGGACGCCATCCGGGCGGACGCGCGGACGGCCGTCCAATATGCCGATCGGGGAGATGCTGTTGAAAACAAGAAGAAAAAGATCGGTCTTCATCGCGGTCATCGCGTCGCTGATCTTGTTTTCCCTGCTGATTTTTTCTTCCGTGCCGGGGAGTCCCGTCGCGTCATTCACAGGACCCATCTCCTTTCTGACCGATCCCATCCAGAAGTTTCTGACCGGCGTTTCCGGAGCAGTCACCGGATTTTTCGAGTCGATTGCCGGCAGCGAACGGATCCGCAAGGAAAACGAGACGCTGCGCGCGGAGAATGCCCGCCTTGAAATGCAGGTGAAACAGCTGGAGGAGAATGGGCGTCGCTGGGAAGAGCTGAAATCCGCGTTCAAGATCCGGGACCTGTTTTCCGATTACGAACTCATCGGCGCCAGTGTGCTCACCCGCGATCTCGGAGACTGGTTCGACGTTTTCCGGATCAGCGCAGGTACCCGGGACGGGATCGTCATCGACGAAAAGACCTCCTATGCCGTCGTTGACGCGCAGATGAATCTTGTGGGGAGAGTGTATTCGTCCGACCTTGTTTCCGCCAAGATCCTGCCCATCCTCAACGAAGGCAGCATCGTAAGCGCAAAATTGAAAACAGCAGGGGGAGCGATCGTCCGCGTGAGGGGCGACATTCTGTTAAAGGAAAACGGCTGCTGCCTGATCGACCAGATTTCCGATTTTTCAACGATCCATGCCGGTGACGAAGTCGTCACCAGCGGCCTCGGCGGCTTGTATCCTCCGGGGATCCCGATCGGCACTGTCGTAAGCCTCGGCGAAAACGCGCTGAAGACGGAGAAGACCGCAGTCCTTCAGGTATATGCCGATTACAGGACGCTCAAGGACATATTTGTGATGAAAGGGATGCCGTACGGTTGAACAGGATCCTGCTGCGAAAGATCATGGTATATTCGTTTTTTATCCTCCTCTCCGCGATGCTCCAGTTCAACTATCCGGACAGGCTTCGTTTCTCCGGGATGGCGCCCGATTTTCTCCTGGTGCTTCCGGCTCTTGCGGCTTATCTGTACGGAGCGTATGACGGGATGGCGGTCGGCATCGCTGCCGGCCTTGTCAAGGACATATATGCCGGCAGAGGCATCGGCCTCGGAGCGCTTCTGTGCCTGTACTGCGCGCTTTTAGCAGCGGCTATCCTACGGAAGTTTTTCAGCTCGGGTCTGCCGGCAGCTCTTCTGCAGACCATCCTCGCATCATTTTTTTATTTTACGTCGATTCTTTTGCTGACATACATTGTATACGCCCCGCCGTACCCGTTCGCGGACTATCTCCGGGCTGAAACCGTGATCACGGTGCTGCCGGGAGTCCTGATGAATGCGGCGGGAGGGCTCCTTTTCATTCTCCTGTTGCGCGGGATCAGGCCTGTCCGACGCGGCACGCTGGCGGAGACTGACGGATATGGCGGGAGGGCTTCCGATGAAGAATAACGAATTATCCGGGGCATCCGGCATCGGGTTTGCGGAAAAGGAAACGTTTACGATCCTCAACAGACTGAAGTTTTTTTTCGGGATCCGGTACAATATCCTTTCTCTTTTCTTTATCATTTTCGCCGTTCTGATCTTTTTGAATACGGCGATCCTCCAGTTGGATCCGTCAACCGACCTCATTTCCGAAACGATCCCTTCGGGGGCTTCCAGGGAGCAGACCGTCAAAGCCCCCCGCGGCAACATCGTGGATCGCTACGGCATCCCGCTGGCTGTCAGTGAAAACATCAATGTGGTATCCCTATGCGAAGCCGGACTTGACAATGACACACTGAATGCCATGCTTCTGGATCTCGCGCTGTTCTTTGAAGAAAACGGAGTCCGCTACACCGACCCGCTTGCGGATCGCCTCACGATCGATCCATTCCGTTTTGTGATGTCACGGGATGATTCGATCGCGTGGCAGACGGACAGGAATACCTTCGATCTTGACGAACCGGTTCCCGGCCAGGCGGACGATGCCACGGACAAGAAATACGCCAAGACCGATCCCGCGGTTTTTTTCGACTATCTTCGCTATACCCTGTTCGGCCTCGACACTTCCTACACGACCGGCGATTCCTACCGGATCCTTCGTCTGCGCTACGCGATCTACCTTGACCGCTGGAATTACGCGAACGGGAAGCCGATCGAAATCGCGAGGGGTGTCGATGATACCGTGATCCGAAAGATCGAAGAGGAGAACTACCGTTTCACGGGCATCCTGACCGGAGTGGAAGCCGAGCGCAGATATTTGCCGGATGCCCGGTATCTTGGCCATGTGATCGGGTATTTAGGCGCCATATCTTCCTCGGAATATGATGAATTGCAGGAATCCGGATATGGGATCAATGATCTGGTGGGAAAATCCGGCGTAGAAGAATTTGCCGAACGCTACCTCCATGGTACGGATGGGATTCGGCCTTACAATATTCTGACAGCAAGAGGGGATCAGGAGGTTTATTTTCCCTATACAGCCGGGAGAGAAGCGGCAGCAGGAAGCGATGTCATGCTGACCATTGACCTCCGGCTGCAGAAGGTTGCTGTCGATTCGTTAAAAAGAAACATCGATTATATCAAGAGCAACCCGAAAGACAAGAACAAAGGAGATGCCGATTCCGGCGCGGTCGTGATGATAGACGTCAAGACCGGTGAACTCCTCGTTATGGCCAGCTACCCGTCGTTCGATCCGAACGATTTCATGATGTCTTCCTATGATGAAGACAGCATGGCCCGGATGGTCGCAGATCTGCAGGATACCAAGGACAAGCCGATGCTCAACCGTGCCATCATGGAGATCTACGCTCCGGGATCGACATTCAAGCCGATCACGGCTGTCGCGGCACTTGAGACAGGTGTCGATACCAGCATCCGGTGTAATGGGAACGAAATCATTGAGGGGTGGAGTTTCAAGTGCCTTGAATACCCCGTCAAAGGCCACGGGCTCCTGAACCTGACCCGGGGTCTTGCGACATCCTGCAATATTTATTTTCACAAACTGGGAATTGCCACCGGCATCGACAACATGAATATCTGGATGAAGCGGTTCGGTCTCGGCGAGTATACGGGGATCGACCTTCCGGGGGAAGAAAAAGGGTTCCGGGCCAGCCGCGAGACCAAAAAACTCCTGCGAAAAGGCATCTACGACCAGATCTGGTTTCCGGCGGACACCGCGCAGTCCGCCATCGGACAGTTCGACAACAAATATACCATTCTCCAGCTCGCGCGCTATACGGCCGCTCTTTCCAACGGCCTGCTGACCACTCCGCACGTGATCCGCGAGATCACCCGCAGCGACGGAACGATCCTTCTCGAGGGCGGCAGTGCCCCCGAAAAACTGCAGGTAAAAGCGTCGACCCTTGCATCTGTAAAAGCAGGAATGATTGCCGTAGGAAAGACCAGGGAAGGGACAGCCTATAAGGTATTCGGCAATTATCCGATCACGATCGCCTGCAAGACCGGCACAGCGGAGACTGGCAATGAGGACAGGTCTTCCTCCAACGCGCTGTTCATATGCTATGCTCCGGCAGATGACCCGCAGGTCGCCATCGCCCAGATCGTGGAGAAGGGCGTGTGGGGATCCAATACCATGGGGATCGCCAAAGACCTGCTGAACGCCTATTTCGGGCTGGATGAAACCACATCGGCCGAAACGTCCCCGGCCGGTTTCCTGGACTGAACCGCGATCCTGCGGTCATGACGGTTCTGCGCATCCCTGGATGACGGATTTTGTTGATTCACCAAAAATACACCATAAAAACTGCTATTTTGACAAAAATAGGATGGATCTCAAATTTCGGCATCAAAAGGCTTGTAACATTTTATCCTGAAATGTAAAATGATACAATGAAATGATAGTTCAGAAATCATTGAGGTGGTATCAAAATGAAAATCGTCTTATTGGCCGATAACCGTAAAAATGAGCTGCTTGTCAACTTCTGCACTGCTTACCGACAGATCTTGGCCAGGCATGAGACATACTCGGTGACCAATACCGCCAAGCTGATTTCCGATGCCGCGGACCTCCATGTGATCGGGGTTTCGACCGATATCAACGGCAGTTTCGAGCAATTCGCCGCCAGAGTCATGTTCAATGAGATCGACGCTGTTTTATACCTGCGCGACCCGATGATCGACGAATACGGATATCCCAATTCCCTGTTGAAGGCCTGCGATGCCAATCAGATCCCCTATGCCACCAATATCGCGACCGCCGAGATCATGGTCCTTGCCATCGACCGCGGCGATCTTGACTGGAGAGACCTCCTCCGCTGAGCATATCCGGCTGTTTGCCATCTTCGGCAGCCGGGACGCCATCGGACCGGCTGCTTTTTATTTGGGAGAAAGACCGATGAACATCACCAAATTCCCTTATGGCCCGATCGGCGCGAACATGTACCGGATCGACAGCGGGACCATGTCCGTGCTCATCGACCCCTGCGTCTCGCCGGATCATCTCCCGGAGCGATCGGCTCCGCCGGCAGCCATTCTCATCACCCATTGCCATTATGACCATATCAGCTGTCTGGAGGAGATCCGGACTGCCTGGGCCGGATCGGACGGAAGGGAAGCCGGGATCCCCGTTTATGCCCATCCGCTCGAATTCCCGGCTTTCCGGGATCCTGTCAGGAATGGCTCGGTATTTTTCATGAATGAAGCCGTTTTCCGTAAACCGGACGCCGGGATCCGGGACGGGGAGAGCATCGATTTCGGCGGAGGGTCGTTTCTGCGGGCGATCCATACGCCTGGCCATACGCCCGGCAGCCTGTGTTTTCTCCTGATAGAGAACGGTGTCAGCCAGGTCCTGTTTTCGGGGGATACCCTGTTCAAGGGAAGCGCAGGGCGCACCGACCTGGGCGGCGATCCACAGCAGCTGCGCGGGTCGCTGCTGAAACTTTCCATGCTCGGGGACGAAGTGACAGTCTGCTGCGGCCACGGGGACGATTCGGTCATGTCGTACGAAAAAAAATACAATCCTTTTTTGAACGGATCGGCATGAGCCGGGTTTCGGAAAGGTGCGGTGTTTGTCCGGATCAGGTGATTTTCCGGGACTGACCGCCGTCGACCTGCGTCCGGAAAATGTCAAAGCCGCTGATCCGTTTATAATAGATGCTGTTGCCGACAACGACGAAATCATTGACACTGTCGTTGACAACGAGATGCGTTACAGACGGGCTCTCCAGTGCAGTGCGGTACAGACGCCCGCTGTCTTTCGAGTCGATATAATAGAGATAACCTCCGCTGACGATGAATGGCTGGCCGATTTCTCTTTTAAACAACAAACGGGAATGGCCGTCCGTGCCGGCTGAGTATATCCGGGAAAACAGCTCGTCCGTATAATAGAGCGTATCACCGGAAAAATTCAGCGAATACGGATAGACCGGGGTGCTGATCGAGGTGAAATCCTCCAGCTGGAGCGGATTGTCGGGTGATGAAAATGAAAGCTGATCATCGGTGATAGTGTACAGCTTCATCTCCGGGGAAGCAGGCAGAACAGCAAGTGTCTCCCTCGAGTGCAGGATCGAAGCGGCAGTGCCCGGAAAGATCAAGGTCTTTTCGCTGCCGTCATGCAGGATCCGGTAGACCTGCCCGTCCCCGGCGCTGATGTAATACAGGCAGCTCTTCAGCACAAGAAAGGAAGAGGCGGGATCGTCGGTGACGATCGTCTCGCCCTGGCCGTCGATGTCGATTTTATAGATCGGCCCCGCGCCGGTCCCGGCAATGAAGAAAAGCTGCCCGCCTTCGTATTCGATGCACGAGGTCACTCTGGCTGTCAGCGTGGCGGCGCCGCTGCCATCGAAGAGGCTGCTGACGATGCATGTACCGTCCTTGGACTGGTAAAAGACCGACTTGCCGTCCGATGTCAGAAACGACCCGTAAAGCAGATTACCACCCAGCAGTGACGAAAGATCATCCGTCGGGCCGAACAGGACCGGAGTGGGAGAGGCATCCGGTGAAGCGTCCGAGCTGCCATGGCAGGACACTAACAGCGAAAACGCAAGGACGGCAAGTGCCGACACTGCCGTGAAGCGGATCGATCTGTATTTGTACATTGGAACCTCCGTAATGCGCCGTGAACATGAAGCCGGCCGGGAATGAGGCGCATGAACGCCCGGCCGGATACACCGCTTATTATATCCTATCCAGCCGTTCCGTGGAATGCCCTGATCAGTCATTGCATCATCCGAACGTAAATAAAAAGGTCCGGGTGAAAGCGGAAGGCCCTAAAATCCGGAACCCGGGGAGGAACGGAAGATCCGAACATAGTAACGACCGAAGGCGAAGGCCGAAAACCGAAGGCTGACGAAGGCTGACGACGGAAATGAGGGCTGGACAAAGCGTCCGCTTTACGGTAAAATGGCATGGCAAAGAGAACAGAAGCTGCATGCGGGTGTAGTTCAATGGTAGAACCTCAGCCTTCCAAGCTGATGGCGTGGGTTC
>CAZDPQ010000116.1:0-7663 GCA_964507305.1 uncultured Oscillospiraceae bacterium | reverse complement strand
CCGGCGGGAAACGAGGACGGGTGATGACGTGGATCATTCGCAACGGAACCTTAATAACCGCCGCAGAGACTTTCTCTGCCGACATCCTCATTGAAGGAGAAACCATCTCCGCCATCGGGGAACACCTTCACGCCCCCGAAAACGCCCGGATCATCGATGCCAGCGGTCTGTATATCCTGCCGGGGGGCGTAGATGTGCACTGCCATTTTGACTTACCCATGTTCGGCACCGTTTCATCAGACGACCATTACACCGGCCACAAGGCGGCTGCCTTTGGCGGCACCACCACCGTGATCGACTTTGTTTCCCAGGATCATCCTTCCCTGCCCGCCTGTGTGGAAGCCTGGCACCACCGGGTAGGGGGAAAAGCCGCCGTGGATTACGGTTTTCACATGAACATCACCCATCTCTACGAACACACCCTGGAAGAATTACCCGGCTTACTCGATGAAGGGATTTCTTCCATCAAAGTATTTACCGCCTACAACAACCGTTTACGGCTCTCAGACGGAGAAATCTTCCGGGTGATGCGCGTGGCGGGCCGCCATGGGTTGCTCACCCTTCTCCACGCTGAAAACGGCGACGTCATCGACGCCCTCACCGCCGACGCGCTGGCCTCAGGGCATACCTCACCCATCTGGCATGCCCGCACGCGCCCGGCCTGGGGCGCTGTGGAGGCTGTGCTTCGTGGCGCGGCGCTGGCCGCTCAGGCCGAGGCGCCGCTTTACGTGGTGCACATGAACGCCGCCGGAGAGGTTGACCAGCTGACTTACGTGCGAGAGCGCGGGCTTTCCGTCATGGGAGAGACCTGCCCGCAGTACCTCTTTTTCACCGAAGAAGCGCTGGCCCGTCCTGACGGAGCAAAATGGGTCTGCTCGCCCCCTTTGCGCACCGCAACTGACCAGCGGCGCCTCTGGGAGGGCCTGAAGGATGGCGCCCTCCAGGTAATTGCCACCGATCACTGCCCCTTCTTTTATAACGGCGCGCAGCCCATTCTTTACGAAGGGCAACCGGTAGCCATCCCGGGGAAAGAACTGGGGCAGGGCGATTTCACCCGCATTCCCAACGGCCTGCCCGGCGTGGGCGATCGTCTGCCCATTATGTGGACGTACGGCGTTGGCAGTGGCCGCTTGACCCCCAATCAATTCGTCGCCCTCACCGCGACCAACCCGGCGCGCATCTTCGGCCTTTACCCGCGTAAAGGCACCCTCCTCCCCGGCGCTGATGCCGACCTCGTCCTCTGGGACCCGCAAAAACGTCTCGTTTACGGAAAGGATCATGCCCGGCACCGCACTGACTACAACCTCTACGAAGGCTGGGAACTGACCGGCTACCCTGTGCGGGTGTTCCTGCGCGGCAACCTCATCGTGGACGACGAGAAATGGCTGGGGGAACGCGGGCAGGGGCGTTTTTTGCGCCGCAAACCTTTTGAGGGGAGGGTTTAATTCCTTGCTCGCCTTGCTGCCCGCCGCGCTCCTGTTTCTGGCTGCCCTGGGCATCTTCCTGCTCCAGCGGCTTCGCCCGAGCGTCGGATGGAGCTGGCTTATCGCGCTGGTCAGCACACTGATCACCGCCGTCGGGGTCATTCTCTTACGATGGCGCCTGCCTCAACAGGTAGCCATCGAAAACTGGCTTCCATTCTCTCAGTTCACCGATTCCCCCATCCTCGGTCTGGACGGGAATGCCTGGCCCTATTTATTTGCCCTCTCCGTTGTGGCCCTCGCCATCATCCTTACTGCCTCTGCCCGCCTGCAATACGACATCAGCCCGTATGCCTGGGCCGGGGTGCTCAGCCTTTGCGCCGTAGGCAGTCTGGCAGTGCTTGCCGCCAACCTGCTGACTCTCATCCTGGCCTGGTCGCTGCTCGATCTCATTGAACTGGTCATCCTGCAGGCCAACAGCACGCATCGCAGTTTAGGGTTACAAACCGTGTTCGCTTTTGCCTTCCGGGTTACCGGCACCGGCCTGGTGATGACCGCCATCCTCTTCAACGCCGGGCAACAGGCTCCGCCCACCTTCTCCTCGCTGAACGCATCTTCGGCCCTGCTTCTCCTCCTGGCGGTGGGGTTGCGCCTGGGCGTGCTCCCCTTGCATCTCCCGGCCGTTCAAGGCATTATCCTGAGGCGGGGATTGGGCACCATGTTAAGAATGTCCGCCGCGGCTTCTTCTCTGGTTGTGCTGGGGCGGCTCCCGGCCCAATCCATACCGCCAGCTCTGGCGGGGCCTTTACAGCTTCTCACTGCGCTGGCCACACTGTACGCTGGTATTCGCTGGACGACAGCGCGGGATGAAATCGAAGGTCGCCCTTACTGGTTAATCGCCTTCAGCGGCCTGGCAGTCAGCAGCGTATTTCGCGGGAACCCGCAATCCAGCCTGGTGTGGGGAATGGCGCTCATCCTGCCCGGAAGCCTGATATTCCTCTACTCGGCGCGGCGGCGCCAGATTCTCTGGCTGCCCGCTCTGGCTCTCCTGGGGTACAGCGGTTTGCCTTTTACGCCGGTTTCCGGCGGATGGAGTGGCCTGCTGGCCCCCCCGTTCCGCTTTTCGCACCTGCTGTTGATCGGCGCCCACGCCTGCCTCCTCGCAGGATACGCCCGCCTGATTTTAAAACCCGGTGATGACCTGGCCCGTATGGAGCGCTGGGTTCAGGTAGCCTATCCGGCCGGATTACTCATCACCGTCCTCGCCCTGGTCTTCGTCGGCACGCTCGGTTTACCGGTGTCTCCAGGAATGAGCTTCGGCTGGGTGGGCCTCCTTTCATCCGCCGTGGCCTGTCTGGGCTGGCTGGGAGCGCTTCTCTGGCGCCAGCGGGTTGAGGTCGGAACCCCCCTTGGCCAGTGGTACGCCGAAACCGCTCGCCGCCTCGGCATGGCCCTCGAGGCTTTTTTCAACCTTAAATGGTTTTACCAGTTTCTCTGGTGGCTGTACCACCGGCTGATGACCTTTGTTGACCTCCTTACTCAAATCCTGGAAGGGGCCGGTGGCGTGCTGTGGACGCTGGTGCTTCTGGCCCTGCTCATTTCTCTCCTCCGCACAGAATTGACCCCATGACCTTCGCTGACCTGCTGCTTCTCCCCCTGTTGCTGATTACCCTCTCCACTCTGGTCATTTTGATCAGTCAGAACTGGAGGTACAGCATTCTGGCGCTCGCTCTTCAATTCGTGGGTGTATTCTGGCTCATCAACGGCCTCTGGCCGCTGGGGCTGGCCGTGGTGAAGCTGGTTTCCGGATGGATGGCCTGCGCCGTCTTGAGTGCCTCTCAACCTGCAGAAGATGTGCGCGAAGAGCAAACCAGCCCGACGGCACCGGCTTTCCGCATCCTGGCGGCTGCCCTTGCGCTGGCGCTGGTGATCTCAGTTGAGCCGTCGGTGGAGGCGCGCATCCCCGTTAACCGGTTCATTCTCATTGGCGGCCTGCTCCTGATCGGCGTGGGATGGCTTCACCTCGGGATGACCACCCGCCCTATCCGTGTCATCATTGGCCTGCTCACCGCACTCTCCGGTTTCGAAATCCTTTACGCCGCCGTGGAAACATCCATCCTCATCGCCGGGCTGCAAGCGGCGGTCACCCTTGGCCTGGCGCTGGTTGGCGCTTACCTGATCGCCGCCCCCACCATGGAGGAAACCCCATGACCGCCGCCCTGATCTGGATCTTCCTCCCCTTTACCGCCGCCATCGGGCTCTGGGCCCTTTCTCGCCACCCGGTTCAGGTCACCCGCCTGGCGACTCTGCTTTGCCTCCTCCTTGCCGCGGCCGCCTGGCTTATCCCCATCGGTAAAGTCCTCCGCCTGGGGCCACTGACGTTGGAGATTCAACCCATCCTGCTTTTCGCAGGTCGGCGCCTCAGCCTGACCGACGCCGATCGTCCATTATTAATCTTCTTCTTTACCATTGCCGCCTTCTGGTTTGCGGGAGCGCGCCAGGCCGGAAGCCATCGCTTTTTTATTCCCTACGGCCTGGCCATCGTCAGCTTTCTGGTAGCCGCCATTGCTGTTGAGCCTTTCCTTTATTCCGCGCTGATGATCGAAATGGCCGTCCTGCTCAGCATTCCAATCCTGTTTCCTCCGGGGCAGCGCAACGTTGGGCCCGGATTGCTTCGCTATCTCATTTTTCAAACCCTTGCCATGCCCTTCATCCTGCTGGCCGGTTGGGCGCTCGATGGCGTTCAGGCCAACCCTACCGATATCAATCTTATTGCTCTGGCAAGCCTCTTTCTGAGCCTCGGGTTTGCCTTCTGGCTGGCGATTTTTCCCTTTTACACCTGGGTGCCTCTGCTTGCCGGAGAAACCCACCCGTATGCTATAGGGTTTTTGTATTTGCTTTTGCCTATCACCTCGCTCCTGCTGGGGCTAGAGTTCATTAATGCCTACGGCTGGCTGCGCAATGCCCCGCAACTCTATCTCCTTCTACGCTGGATGGGAGCGCTCATGGTGATCACCGCGGGGATCTGGTCGGCCTTTCAACACAATGCAGGACGACTTTTCGGATACGCCCTGATCATCGAGACGGGCTTCTCGCTCCTGGCCGTCAGCCTTAACAGTCGGCTGGGTATCGAAATTTTCACCATGCTGTTTTTGCCGCGGGTCATCGGGTTTGGTCTGTGGGCTCTTTCCAGTTCCATTTTGCTCCAGGCCGGACGATCGATGGAGTTCCAGCAACTGGAGCGCGCCGCCGAAGCATGGCCCTTTGCCTCAACTGGCCTGATCGTCGCCTGCCTTTCACTGGCCGGTTTACCGCTCCTGGCACATTTTCCCATCCGCCTGGTTCTGCTCGAACAGGTTGCGAGGCAGTCTCCGCTGCTGGCAGTCTGGGTGCTGGGGGGAAATATCGGGTTTTTACTGAGCACCTTTCGCCTTCTGGCTGTAGTCACCGGAGGTTATTTTGGCCCCCGGCAACCGGGTGAACGCCCCTTGCAAATTACCCTCCTCTCCATCGGCGCTCTCTCCCTGGTCATGATCGGCCTTTTACCCCGCCTTTTCCTGCCAATGTTCACCGGGTTACTCTCTGCCTTTACCCGCCTTCCCTGAACGCCCCAAACCGCGCCGGGCATAAGGTATAATTCTTTCAAAAGAACCCTTTCTGCCCACTTCCTCTGTATTTCCCCTGCATCTGGAGAACGAAACACAAAACCATGGACCTTGACCAACTGCAAAAGCGATTGGAGTTTCTGGAAAACGAACACCGGAAAGACAAGGCGATTATCGATACCCTTGAACAACGCCTGGCTCAACTGGAAAGCGGCCTGCCCGAATTACAACAGCAATCCAAAGAAATCTCCAGTGAGGTGGTGCGGCTATCGATGATCATGAGCCGCTTTGACCAGCTGGATGCCGCACTCTCTCAATTGCGCATGGATGTTACCCGCGACCTTGAAGCCATCGAAAAACTGCGCCTCGATCACGACCGCGAAATGGAAAAAGTCCGTCTGGCCGACCTCGAATCTTTCCAGAAGGCGATTGGCGAACTGCGTAAGGGGCAGGAATCCCTTCCAGAATTGCGCAAGGCCCTGCAAGCCCGTGTGGAAGAAGACTTCCGCCTTGCACGTTTGATCGAGGAGCTGGAAGTAAAACTGCTGGAAACGAAACGCTCCGATGAGGAATACCGCCGCGCCCAGAAGCTGATCGAAGACGGCCAGCGCCAGGAAGCCAGGCGCGTAACCGACCTTCAAGGCGAGGTGGCAGCCATGCGCAAAAGGCTCGATGAACAGCGGGGAAGACTGGACCTGGTCAATGACAGCCTTCGGAAAATCGAGACTCGCATCGGCGATTTACAAAACACGGAAAACGAACGCAGGCAGACGATCTCCACGTTCATTGACAAACAAAATATGCTTCAGCTGGAACGCGAGCGCGTTTGGAAAGACTGGCAGACCCGTTTTGAGGCCATCGAGCGCCAATCGGCCAACCTCGATACCCAGGTGCAGGCGCTCGATGCCCTGCAACGTTCCGTACGTCGCGCCCAGGAAGGGTTTGAAGAAATCACCCAGCGTTTTGAACGGCGCATCAATGAAATCACCGAGATGCAGCGCCTTGCCGAAGAACGCTTCAGGCAGGAATGGGTCGCCTTCCGCGCTGAAGACCAGAAACGCTGGACCAACTACTCCCTCGTTCAGGAAGAACAACAGCGCGAGCTTGCCCGCCAGTTTGACCGTTCCAGTGAACAGCTGACCCAGCTGGCCGACCAGCTTCAGGAACTTCAAGACGCCGTCCAGCTCATCACCGCCGAGACCCAGAAACAACTGCAGGGTCTACTGGCCATGGCGCATGAGTGGGTAGAAGACTTCGACCGCTCCTTTGGT
This sequence comes from uncultured Oscillospiraceae bacterium, assembly GCA_964507305.1. GTDB lineage: Bacteria > Bacillota > Clostridia > Saccharofermentanales > UBA5734 > JAQVYV01. The sequence continues at coordinate 1,366 of CAZDPQ010000116.1, read as the reverse complement.
CAGGGCAAATAAAAAAAGATGCACGTGATTGGCACAGCGGGTCACGTCGACCACGGGAAATCTACCCTGGTGGCCGCCCTCACAGGCACCCATCCCGATCGCCTCAAAGAAGAGCAGGAACGGGAGATGACCATCGATCTTGGGTTTGCCTGGATGACCCTCCCCGGCGGTGAATCGGTAGGCATTGTGGATGTGCCCGGCCATCGCGACTTCATCGAAAACATGCTCGCCGGGGTGGGTGGCATTGACGCCGCCCTGCTGGTGGTGGCCGCTGACGAAGGCATCATGCCTCAGACCCGCGAGCACCTTGCCATCCTCGATTTATTGCAAATTCCCACAGGTGTGATTGCCCTGACGAAAACTGACCTGGCTCCAGACGATGACTGGCTGGAACTGGTTTTGGCCGAGGTTCGAGGGGTCATTCAAGGCACTGTTCTGGCGCGGGCGCCCATCATACCTGTTTCGGCACGCACCGGGCAGGGCCTGCCAGACTTAATGGCTGCCCTGCAGGCCTGCCTGGCAGAACGCCCTCCTCGTCCCGACCTTGCCCGGCCACGCCTGCCGATCGACCGGGTATTCACCATTGCCGGTTTTGGCACCGTGGTCACCGGCACGCTCATCGATGGCTCTTTACGCGTCGGTGAAGAGATCGAAATCCTCCCGGGGGGACTGCGCGGGCGCATTCGAGGACTGCAGACCCACCGCCAGAAAGAACAGATCGCCCTCCCTGGAAGCCGCACCGCGGTCAACATCTCCGGGTTGGACGTGCATCAGATTCGCCGCGGCGACGTGCTGACGCATGTGGGTAAATACCGCCCCACCCGCCTGCTCGATGTCCATTTTAAACTACTGCCCGATTCATCTTCAGCACTCTCTCACAACAGCCAGGTAAAACTGTTCCTGGGCAGTGCTGAGGTAATGGCACGGGTTCGCCTCCTCGGCACCGAGGTTCTTTCTCCTGGCCAGGAAGGCTGGTTGCAACTGGATCTCCACGAGCCGGTTGTGACTGTGCGCGGTGACCATTACATCCTGCGCCGTCCGTCACCCTCCGAGACCCTCGGCGGCGGAGTGGTGGTAGACCCTTCACCCAACCGGCATCGCCGCTTTGACTCTTCCGTTCTGGCGGCGCTGGAAGCCCTCCGTCATGGCACCCCTTCGGATGTACTTCTGCAGGCCTTTATGGCCCTGGGCATCGCCTCTCTTCAACACGCATGTGCCCAATCCCGCCTTACAAACGACCAGGCTATGGCGGCCCTGCGAGAATTAATCGAAACCGGTCAGCTCCACCTGCTGGAAGAAGGTCCTCTCCATCCGCAGGCCGATCTGCTGGCCACCCCGGCCCCTTTATGGGAAGCGCTCACCCGCC
>CAZDPQ010000115.1:0-7752 GCA_964507305.1 uncultured Oscillospiraceae bacterium | reverse complement strand
AAGAAAAACACTTCGAAGATGACGACAAGCTGCGGGCCGGCTTCATAGTCCGTGTCATCTCCCAGTACCAGAGAAGCTTTCTGGCCGACGTCGCCGGCCTGGTCCATGTCGAATGTGACCACGGTCGATGCGGTGAAGTTCTCTTCGAGGGGCGACGAGGTGTTCCAGAGCTGGTACACATCATTGCCGTTCCCCGAACCGGGATCCTTGGCGGTGATGTAGGTGTTGTCCACCGTGTAGAAATCATAGGGGTCATCCCAGGTTTCCAGCGCGGCCACGTTGAATGTCAGCCCGCCGACCAGGGCGACAGTCAACAGAAAGGACAAGAAGAGCAGGGACTTTCTGGCATGTTTCATGTTATTTCCTCCTATAAGATTTTATTTTCACCCGGCCGGTCTCTGCCGGGTTGGACCACAGATCCGGGCAGCGGCCGCGAAGCCTGCCGCTGATAGGATGCTTTCGATCAATCCCGTATATTATAGGCAGTAAAAAGTGGGTGCAGGCTGCGCATGTCCTCCGATCCGATATAATGTTATAAATGTATCATACGGCTGGTTGCGTCAACGAATCCGAACAGGGTCATGTTATTCATACGATATAACATTTAAACCTTACATTTTTGATTCTACTACGAAGAATCTTGAAAGTCAATAGCTATAATGAATAAAAGCCCGCTGATTTCGTCTTGACAAAGAGAATATAATGCCATAGAATGGGGATGTGGTAAAAAACCGTGATTTCATTATAATACATATATAACATAATCAAACGCAAAGATTCGGACAGAAACGGAGCACAGGTATGAACGGTCATGAGAGGATGCAGGCGCTTTTCAGCCGCCTGCCGACAGACAGGATCCCGCATTTCGAGATGGTTTTCCAGATCCCGGAAGAAGCATTCGGGCGATCATGGCCTACATACGAGCAGATGCACGCAGCGACGGACAAGGAAAGAGAGCGGTACAAGGAGGACTTTTTCAGCCTATGGGACCTGATCCTCGACACCTACCACTGGGACGCGGTCCACATCCCGCTCGACCTCCATGGCTATTTCCGGGGCAGCCTCCTGCGCGAGGGCAGGGACCGCTTCAAGGGCCGCGCGATGGTCTATGATTACAACGGCAACGGGACTTTCTGGATGCCGCTCGGCGGCGAAGCCATGCTCGATTTCACGATCAAGCTGTACGAGGAGCCCGAAGAGCTGCACCGCGAGGCGGAACAGAAGTTGCGCGATTCCATCGAGCTTGCCAGGGAGCAGGTCGGCAGCGGTGCCGAATTCATCATCATCAACAGCGATTATGCCTTCAACAAAGGGCCGTTCATCAGCCCGGACAGGTTCGACGAGGTCGTGATCCCCTACCTCGCAAGGAATGTACAGGCGATCCATGATCTTGGCGTCAAGGCGATCCTTCATTCGGACGGCGACCTGCGCCTGATCCTGGACCATCTGGTGGAGACGGGGATCGACGGGTACCAGTCCATCGACCCGCAGGCGAACATGGACATCCGCGAGGTCAAGCGCCGGTACGGCGACCGGCTGATCCTGATGGGAAATGTCATGACCTCCATGCTCCAGGACGGGACGGATGAAGAGATCAGGGCTTCCGTGCGCTACTGCTGCGAAAGCGCAAAACCAGGCGGCGGGTACATCTTTTCGACATCCAACTGCCTTTTCAAGGGCATGCCGCTGCGCAGCTACCACATCATGCTTGATGAATTTGAAAAATACGCGCAGTATTGATGGGGAGAAAGCCGAAGCGGAGGAAATAGGTTAGGGATATGAGAAAGCCTGTCAGTGCAGTCATTCTATCGTCCGTCCTCGCGTGCGCGGTCTGCGCTGCCCTGGCAGCCTCGTCCGCCGGTTTCGCGTCCGTATCCGCGGCGACGGATGTGCCTCTGAAAGAGAAATACCAGGGACCCTCGGGCGGCGGGGAAGAGTTCGAGTACAACCAGACGGTCAAATATAAGTATTACCGGGATGTCTATGCCGGATACAAGCTGGCGGGCTATGAAGCCGCGGACGCGGATCCCATCGCGATCCCGATCCGGGAAGCCGTCATGGTCTCCGCATCATCGGAAAGCGGGGCGGCAGACGGATTCCTCCGTTTCGACGGCAGGGACGCTTACCGCTGGACCTCTGCCACCGAAGCGGTGGAGTGGAAATTTACGGTCGGCAAGCCCGGCCTTTATTCCATGGAGCTTGACTATTACATGCCGGAGGAGTTCGACTCGGACAGCAGCCGGATGCTCTATGTGGACGGGGAGATCCCCTTCTTCGAAGCCAACAATATCCTCTTCCGCCCCCTCTGGACGGAAATCGGCAAACCGCGCGTCAACAGCCTGGGAGACGATGTCTGGCCGGCGCAGAAGACCGTGCAGCGCTGGATCCCGTATGCCGTTTCGGACGCGAACGCCCTTTATACAAGAGCTTTCGAATACTACTTCGCGGCGGGGGAGCACACGATCCGCCTCAAATATGTCAACAACGGCATGGCTGTCGGGGAATGCCGGATCCTTCCGCTCCGGCCGGTCCCGGACTACGGGGAGGTCCGTGACGGTTACGCAGCCGAAGGCTGGCAGGACAGTACACAGTCCGCCGGCATCCTTCAGGCGGAAGACAATATGACGGAAAAAAACAGCTCGACCATCCGGAGAGAGTACAACGCCGATCCGCTGACCCTTCCGCAGTCGCTGACGAACCGCCGGCTGAACGTGATCGGCGGATGGCGCTGGAGGAGCGGGGCGCAGTCGGTGACCTGGAGCTTCACCGTGCCGGAGACGGGGCTGTACAAGCTGGCTTTCCGGGAGATCAATGTCTGGAACGACGGGCTGCCGTCTTACCGCGAAGTCCGGATCGACGGCGAAGTGCCGTTCAGCGAACTGCTGGCCTACCGCTTCCCATACGACCCCGATTGGCAGAATGAGGTATTATCGTCGGACGAAGGAGAGCCTTACCTGTTCTATTTCGAAGCCGGGAAGACCCACACCATCACCATGACGGTCACCCTGGCTCCTTTTACCGACATCATCTATTCCCTGAACGACGATACGATCCTGCTCTCCAAGGTCCTGCGGGACATCGGAAAGATCGTCGGATCGGATCCGGATCCGAACTACGATTACGAGCTTGACAAGTGCATCCCGACGCTGCTGGGAGACCTGCAGACGCTGATGGACAGCATGCAGGCCAAGTATTACCAGGTCAGCAACATGGCGGCCAAGACACCCGCGATGGCGAACAATTTCCTGACCATCAAGGCGCAGATGAAGTCCATGCAGGAGGATACCTACACGATCCCGCGCAGGCTGAGTGACCTGACCAACGCGATGACGAGCCTCAGCAACTGGTACCGCGAACTCCAGAACCAGCCGCTGATGGTCGACAGCTTCCAGGCCGCGGCGCCGGACACCGAAGTGTCCCGTGCGGTATCGACCGTATTCCAGCGCCTGTGGTCCACCGTCGTCAACTTTTTCATATCCTTCCAGAAGGATTATGACAACATCGGCAGCATCCTTGACGGAGACAGCGGGTACGATGAGGTCCTCAAGGTCTGGGTCGCGTACGGCACGGAATGGGCGGAACTGATCAAGCAGATGGCGGATACGGATTTCACGCCGTCCTCCAGGATCCTTGTCAATATGAATGTGCTGCCGGCCAACCAGCTCAACGCCGGCGGCGTCAACACCCTGATGCTCTCGATCACGTCGGGCAAGGCGCCGGACGTGGCACTGGGGAGCAGTTCGATATCCCCGGTCGAGTTCGCGATCCGCGACGCCACCTATGACCTGTCGAAATTCCCGGATTTCGCGGAGGTGAAAAAAAGGTTCCTCGAGAATATTTTCGTCCCGTATGAATATGACAACGGCACGAATGTCGGGGTATACGCCCTGCCGGAGACGATGAATTTCAACGTGATGTTCTACCGGAAGGATATCATCTCCGAACTGGGCATCAAGCTGCCCCAGACCAGGCAGGAGCTCTACAAGGATGTCCTGCCGGTGCTGTACCAGAACAACCTGCAGTTTTTCTTCCCGGTCGATTTCAGCCAGTTCATCTACCAGCACGGAGCCGATTACTATACGAAGGACGGGAAGCGTTCCGCCCTCGACACGCCGGAAGCCTATCAGGCGTTCAAGGAATGCACCGAAGTGTTCATGAATTACGGCGTCCCGGTCACGGCTGATTTTTTCAACCGCATGCGGTCCGGAGAAATGCCCATGGGAATCTCCAATTTCCGGCTTTACATGCTGTTCACGGCGGCTGCGCCGGAGCTGGTCGGGCGCTGGGGCATCGCGCCGATCCCCGGGACGCTCAAGCCCGACGGGACGATCGACCGGTCCGCGGGCGGGCTGGCCGGCGAATGCGCGATCATCATGAACCAGACGGTGAAGCCGCAGGCCGCATGGGAATTCCTCAAATGGTGGACATCGGACGAAGCGCAGTCGGATTTCGGAAGCGAGATCGAAAGCCTGGTCGGCATGGACGCCCGCTGGAATACGGCCAACCTGAATGCGTTCAACAGCCTGCCCTGGGGCGAAGGAGACCTGCAGGTCATCCATGAATATTGGAAATGGGCCAAGGAGCCGCCGGTCGTGCTGGGCAGCTACTTTACGGGAAGGCACCTGAACAATGCGTGGAACAGGGTCATCGTGAACGGCGAGCCCATCCGGGACGCCCTGGAAGAAGCGGTGTATGACATCAACCGCGAGCTGAAGATGAAACGAGAGGAATATGGGTTTTATGACTAGTCTTTCCGAGCGCGTTGGAAAGCCGGAGACCGGCGCTTCCCCGGCCGCGGTTTCCTCCGGCCGGTTCCGGCGGTGGTGGAAGCGGAACAAGACAGGGTATCTTTACATGACGCCCTTCCTGATCCTGTTTTCGATCTTCGTCGTGATCCCGGTCGCGGTGGCCACCGGCATCAGCTTCACCAATTACAACCTGCTCCAGTCGCCGGTCTTCACGGGGATCACCAATTACAAGCTGCTGTTCATGGACGATGACATTTTCCTGATCGCCCTGAAGAACACCATGATCTTCTCCTTGATCACCGGACCGATCGGCTTCATCATGTCATTCCTGGCCGCCTGGGTGATCAACATGCTCAAGGGCAAGAACATTTTCGCCCTGGCATTCTACGCCCCGTCCATCACGAGCGGCGTTGCCATGAGCGTGGTGTGGCTGGTGTTTTTCAGCTCGGACCGTTATGGCTACATCAACAACTTCCTGCTGAACTGGAATGTCATCGACGCCCCGATCCTGTGGACCATGGACTCGCGGTACATCCTGTTCGTGATCATCGTCGTGTCGATCTGGATGAGCATGGGGACGGGGTTTCTCGTTTTTCTGGCCGGGCTGCAGAGCATATCCAGGGATTATTATGAGGCGGCAAGCATCGACGGTATCCACAGCAAATTCCAGGAGCTCTGGTATATCACGCTGCCGATGGTCAAGCCGCAGCTGCTGTTCGGGGCGATCAATGCGATCGTCTCATCGTTCGGCGTGTTCGACATCGCGGTCTCCATTGCCGGAATGCCGAGCCTCAACTACGCGGGGCACACGATCGTCGCGCATATGTACGATTACGCGTTCATCCGGTTCCAGATGGGGTACGCGTCGGCCATCGCGATCGTACTGTTCCTGTTCACCTTCGTTCTGGGGAGGGTGTCGATGAAAGTATTTGCGTCCGGCGACTGACACGCCGGAAGGAGGAAGCCATGAAACCGCGGATCGGCCGAAAATTCATCCATGCGCTGCGAACGTTCCGGTTCAGGAAATTCATCCTGTACCTGTTCATGATCGGCGTCGTGATGTTCACATCGCTGCCCCTTGTCTATGTCATCTCCACGGCATTCAAGCCTCTGAACGAACTATTCATTTTCCCGCCCACGTTTTTCGTGCGCCACCCGACAGGGCAGAACTTCAATGACCTCCTGATGTCGCTGAATACCTCGGCGGTCCCGTTCACGCGCTACGTGTTCAACAGCCTGGTGGTGACGGGCCTTACGGTCGGCTGTACGCTTGCCGTCTGCTCGCTGGGCGCCTACGGCCTGGTCAAGCACAAGCCGGCCGGGGCCAACGTGATTTTCGCGGTCATCATCGCCGCGCTGATGTTTTCCGCGCATGTGACCCAGATCCCGCGGTACATGGTCGTCAATTCGCTGGGGATCATCAACACCTACTGGGCGCTGATCCTTCCCTATATCGCCGTCGCCTACAACTTCTTCCTGATGAAGCAGTTCATCGAGCAATTCCCGGACGACCTGATCGAAGCCGCCAGGATCGACGGCGCGCGGGAGGCATTCCTGTTCTGGCGCGTGGTGATGCCGTCGCTGCGGCCGGCGTGGTCTACGCTGATCATGCTGTCTTTCGTCAGCACCTGGAACGACTATTTTTCGCCGCTGATCTTCACGACCAGCCAGACGATGAAAACGCTCCCCCTCGCGCTCCAGACCATCGCGGGCGGCCCGGGGAGCATCGGGCGCCTGGGCGCCGTCGCGGCCGCCACGTTCGTGATGACGATCCCCACGGTGATCATTTTTATCTTCATGCAGAGCAAGGTGATGGAAACAATGGTCTATTCTGGAATCAAGGCATAGGGGGCAACGGATGAAAGCAGGCAGGATCTCCCCGAAAGAAAACCGGATGCGCCGCGCGCTGCCACTGGCCTGCGCCGCCGGCCTCCTGATCGCCGCCCTCATCTCCTGCGGCGCCGTGTCGGCCGAAGCGTCGGATTACACGCTGATCGAAGGGTCGGTCGAGATGCCGATCCCGAAGACCTATGTCCTGAAGCGTGTGATCAACAATCCGGGCACGGACGCCGGGCTGACCGGGTTCAACAGCCCGGAAGACATCTTCATCAACGCGCAGGGGTACCTTTTCATCGCGGACACCAACAACAACCGGATCGTGAAGACGACCCGGGACGGCAAGCTCGTCGCCGCTTTCTACGGACCGGAGGCGAAGCCGTTCTCCCAGCCGAGGGGCGTTTTCGCGGACGACGAGGGCAACATGTATGTGGCGGACACCGGCAACTACCGCATCGTGCACCTGTCCGCGGACGGCACCTATGTGGAGGAATTCACCAGGCCGGATTCCGAACTGCTGCCCGAAGGCTTCATCTTCGACCCGACCAAGGTGATCCTGAGCAGCACGGGGTATATTTATGCGCTGAAAGGTCAGTCTCTGATGACACTCGACGCCTACGACAATTTCCGCGGCTATGTCGGCCAGAGCAAGATCGGCTTCAGCCTGCGCGACACGCTGATCCGGATCTTCGCGTCGGACGAGCAGAAAAAGATCCTCAGCAAGCGGATCGCGGCATCCTATACCAATGTCTGCATCGACGGGTCGGACATGATCTACGCCTCCACCCTCGACACATACGAAGGGGAGCTCAAGAAGCTCAATTCGGTCGGGGAGAATATCTACAAGAAATACGGCGCACCGCTGGCGAAGATCCTGAGCATGATGCTCAAGACTTCCTTTGACGACCTGTCGTTTTCCTTCGGGGACCGCGGAAAAGCCATGCCGTATTTCGTCGACATCACCGTCGACCGCGACGGCATCATCACCGCGATCGACCGCAGCACCAGCAGCCTCTTCCAGTATGACTACGAGGGAAATCTTCTTACATGCTTCGGCGAATACGGCAGCAACAACGGCAAATTCCTTCTGCCGGTCTCTCTCGCGGTAGACGGCGAAGGCGACATCTATGTCCTTGACAAGAACAAGAACAACATCCAGGTGTTCGAG
>CAZDPQ010000114.1:0-7759 GCA_964507305.1 uncultured Oscillospiraceae bacterium | reverse complement strand
CGGGGAGCTCTATCAGACCTCAGTGCTTTTAGCGGTTACGCAGAAGCGATCCGGAATTATTACCCGAATACATTGACCCCTTATAAATACCAGGGAAAGACGTACGGGATGCCTTTGACCCAGGAATTCCCGATGATGTTCTGCCGCACAGACATTCTCAAGGAGTTCGGCCTTGAGATTCCTGAAACCTGGGATGATGTGATGGCGGTCGCTCCGGTGCTCCAGCGTAAAAACCTTCAGATCGGGATTCCGTCGGGGTTGCTTGGTTCCGGCATTTTCCCGTCTTTGCTGATCCAGAGCGGAAGCGGCTATTACACAAGCGATTATTCTGCAACCCGATTCGGCGAGGAATCCGCTATCGCCGCGTTTGCGATGTGGACGCAGTTTTACAGCAAATACGATTTCCCACTGCAATATGATTTTTTCAACCGTTTCCGTTCCGGAGAAATGCCGATCGGTATCGCCAGTTACTCGCTATATGGATTTCTTGACATTGCAGCTCCGGAAATCGCAGGTTTATGGGAGATGCACACCATCCCCGGCACAGTAATGAAGGATGGTTCCGTCAATAAAGCTGCATCAAGTTTCGGGGGAACGGCAGCGATCCTTCTGAAATCGTCGAAAGATAAAGAGAATGCATGGAATTTCATCCGATGGTTTGCTTCAACACAAGCTCAGGCAGAATACGGAAACTCTGTCGAAGCGCTGCTTGGCACCTCCGGCCGATATCCAACCGCTAACAACAGAGCGATCAATGAATTGCCATGGTCCCAGGAAGAGATTGATCTGCTTCAATCGCAATGGTCGAAAATCGTCGAGGTCGGTGTGATTCCTGCAAGCTACTTTGTGGATCGCAATATTTCGAATGCATTCAAGAGCGTCATCTATAAGGGGAATAATCCACGCTCGGTACTTAGTACGTATGCGTTTGAAATCAACAACGAGATCACGCGCAAGAACATGGAAATCGATTCGTCCGATTAGAGAAGATCGGACAGAAAGACAGGAGTGCCGGATCGGATCATGAAACAGACTGAAAGAGGATCATCTCTTTTCAAAGAAATTGCCAGGAATTGGTCCAATTACCTGATGATTTCACCCTTCGCAATTTTATTTACATTCTTTACGATCCTGCCGATCCTGTCTGCGATCGCCCTGAGCTTTACGAATTTCGACATGGTAAGGATCCCAAGGTTTATCGGTTTCGCTAATTATCTCAGGCTCATGCTCAGCGATGACATTTTCATCACGGTGCTGAAAAACACCATCGTGATCGCGGTCATTACAGGTCCTGTAAGTTTTGCCGCCTGTTTCCTTTTCGCGTGGATGATCAATGATTTATCCCACAGGAGTCGGATGATCATGACGTTTATTTTTTATGCACCGTCCATTTCAGGATCACTCTATGTCATTTTTGCCTGGATTTTCAGTGGAGATGTATATGGTCTGATCAACTCCAAACTGATCCAGCTTGGACTTTCCAATGAACCGATCCAGTGGCTGACTGATTCAAGGTATATGCTGACGATCATCATGATCGTCCAGATCTGGATGAGCCTCGGCGCGGGATTTCTGTCTTTTATCGCCGGGCTCCAGGGCGTTGACAGGCAGATGTATGAGGCCGGCGCCATTGACGGCATTCGAAATCGGCTGCAGGAATTGTTTTTCATTACGATACCCTCAATGGGTCCCCAACTGTTTTTTGCCGCAGTCATGCAGGTCGGTGCATGCTTTTCGGCCGGAACGGTATCGGTCATGCTGGCAGGCTTTCCTTCCACGGAATATGCGGCCGATACGATCGTCACTTACATCATGGATGTCGGCAATGTCCGGTTTGAAATGGGATACGCTTCTGCTGTTGCTGTAATCCTGTTTTTCATGATGTTTGCGACCAATCAGATCGTTCGTGGTCTTATCAAGAAAATTGCGGATTGAGAAAGGAGTGTCTTTTCGTTGAAAAATCGAGTCACACGTTCAAGATCCGGTAATGCCTTCATCTTTTCTCTGCTGATTTTCGTGGGCATTTTCATGTTTTTTCCTTTTATATATGCAATCATCCAATCCTTTAAGCCTATGCAGGAGATCTTTCGCTTCCCTCCGAAATTCTGGGTCGAAAATCCGACTCTGGAAAATTACATCCTGATACCGACTCTGGTAGATAATCTTTGGATCCCGTTCGGCCGATATGTCTTTAACAGTGCTTTCGTGTCAGCTGCCGGTACGGTTTTCCATCTATTAGTCGTTTCCCTGGCGGCATTTCCGATCGCAAAGTATAAATTCCCGGGTGGAAAGGCTTTCTTCGAGATCATCATTATGGCATTGCTTTTTACAGGTACCGTAACAGCGTTACCGCGTTTTGTGATGATGGCCAGGATCGGGATCATCAATACCTATTTCGCCTTGCTTTTGCCGCAGATGGCGGCTCCTTTCGGACTTTTCCTCATGAAGCAGTTCATGACGATCATCCCGGATCCGATGATCGAAGCAGCACAGATCGACGGAGCCAACAAGCTGAAGCTTCTTTGGAGAGTCGTTATGCCGAACGTCAAGCCGGCGTGGCTCACCCTGCTGATTTTTACATTCCAAAGTTATTGGAACGGTGCCGGAGCGGAATACATTTACTCAGAAAACCTGAAGCTGCTTCCGACCGTCCTCAGCCAGGTCGCGTCATCAGGAATCGCACGAGCCGGATCAGGCGCCGCCATTGCCGTTATCCTGATGCTGCCGCCGCTGACACTGTTCATGATATCCCAGAGCAAGATCATTGAGACAATGGCTTGTTCAGGCATTAAATAAGGGGCGGTATGCGACGGAGGATCACAGAGACGATGTGGAGAAAATATAGCATCATCATTATCATGGCCGTTCTGCTGCAGGCCCCGGCTGCCATATCGGCTGATACCGAGTTCAGTCCATATAATAGCTATATCTATAACAATAAATCCCAGGCAGTATCTGTTCCCAATCCCTATTTGCCGGATAAAATGATCCTTGCATCCGCATCGGGCATCAAGGAACTTGCACAGCCGGAAGACCTCTTTGTATGGGAAAACAAACGGATCTTTGTCTCCGATACCGGAAACAATCGGATCGTGATTTTTAATAAAGACTTTGTTGTCTCAGAGATTATCGATGAAGTCATGGTAAATGGTATTCCCCAGGAATTGAACGGGCCTAACGGGCTTTTTGTGACCGACAGCGGTGAAATTTATGTATGTGATACGGGGAACAGCAGGATCCTGGTGCTTGACGAGACCGGAAGGGCGCTGAAGGTTATCGGCCGCCCGGTTTCCAAGGATTATCCGCAGGATGCCGGATTTGATGTTGTCAAAGTCGTTGTGGATGGATCCGGAAACGTTTATGCCATTGTCAAAGGCATCTACCAGGGTGCAGTCGTTTTTGACAAGGATGGGGATTTTGATGGTTTTTTCGGTGCAGCCAATGTTGAATCCACGCTTCAAATCGTATCACAAGCATTTTTCAAGAAGTTTATGACCAAGGAACAACGAAAAAAAATTGCGAAATATGTTCCAACCGAATTCATCAATGCGGATATTTTTGATGATTTCATTTATACATGCACCAACGATACCAACCTTTTCAAACTGATCCGGAAATTCAACCCGGCGGGAAAAAACATTGCAAATAACAGGAAAATCTTCGGTGATCTGAACATCATCTGGGATAGCACGACCAACACATCGCTATCCTCCCAGTTCATCGACATCTGCGTCGATACGAACAGCTTTTCGTATGCGCTTGACAATACGTATGGGAAAGTGTTTATTTACGATGAAAATTTCAATCTTCTTTTCATTTTCGGAATCAAGGCTACTGCGGTCGGGACGGTGCAATTCCCGGCCGGAATCGATAAAATAGACGATACATTGCTTGTTCTTGATAAAGGGAAGAACTGTATATTTACCTATAGGCCGACTGACTTTTTCGGCTATGTGGAAAACGCCGATCTGCTTTATAACAACGGCCAATACGAGAAAGCCATGACACCATGGAGTGAAGTCCTGCAGCATTGCAGCAACTACGAGCAGGCATATGACGGGATCGGAAGGGCATTGTACACTCAGAACGATTACAGAGGCGCGATGGAATATTACATGAAAGCAGACAACCCTATCGATTATTCCGATGCTTTTCGGTATTATCGTGCCAATGTGATCCGGAGCCATTTCTCATGGGTGATGCTTGGCTTTATACTGCTTTTCATCCTGATAAGCCTTGCGGCGGCGAATTTCCGAAAACTTCTTCAACGACTGAAAGGTACCGCGGTAAGATGGATTCCGACAAAATACTATACATACGTTAAGTACCCGGTGTACGCCATGTTTCACCCGATCGAAGGCTTCGAGGAAATGCGTGCGAATGAAAATTCATCGTATGTGGTTTCACTTGTGGTTCTTGGGGTATGGTTTCTGTCCCAGCTGATGAAAGACAAGGCCTCCGGCTTCATCTTCCGCAATAATGCGGGAACGGCCGATATGCTATTTGTCAAAACGATCGTTCTATTCCTGCTTTGGGTCATATCCAACTGGGGTTTGCGTACATTTCTTGCCGGCCGCGGCAACCTGCGTGACATCGTTGCCGGATCGGCTTACTCCCTGCTGCCTTACACAATATTCAGCTTCCTGTATGTGATCGCCAGCCATTTCCTTGTGTCAGAAGAAAGAATGTTTCTGAGCATCCTGCTCGATATCGGATTGCTCTGGAGCCTGTTCATGATTCTTTCAGCCATGCATGGGATCCATGAATACGAGCTTGGGCGCACGGTCATATCCCTTGTACTGACTGTAGTTGGGATCCTGTTGATCATTTTTTTGGCCATATTGTTTTTCAGTTCGCTGCAGCAGGTGTTCGATCTGATCATCACCGTCTTTAATGAAATTAAATACAGGGCGTAACGGCGAGGCATCTATGAAGAAGATTAATAAAATGATGAAATGGCTTTTATTGTGGGTGTCGTTCCTGTTGGTGACAGCGGTCTGTGTTCCGGCACTTTCAGAAAACAGCACCACCTCCGGATCCACGGTACTTCCGTCGGCATTTGGAACAACCGGTGAAAATTATTTGCAGATCAGCGCAAATGATCGGTTCGGTCTTTATCTTGATACAACTTGCGGTGAATTTGCGGTCATTGACACAGTTGCCTCAAAAATATGGTATTCGAATCCGGCCGGCAGAGAAGATGATTCATTTGCGAAAGGCAATGCAAAAACCAATCTCTCCTCCCAACTGATTGTTGAGTTCATGGATGCGGCAAACAATAATGCAACCATAGCGAACAGCTATACGGGAAGCATTCAGCAAGGAGCAGCGAAATTCGCAAAAATTCCAAATGGATTCGCGTCGATTTACACTTTTCCGGAACAGAATGTAACGATCCCCATCGAGGTTACATTGAAAGACGATTATGTCAATGTCTGCGTGAAATATGACAATATTGAAGAAAACGGAACGAACCTTGTAACATCAATTACACTTCTTCCGTATTTCGGTGCCGGAAGTACGTCCGATAACGGATACCTTTTGGTCCCCGACGGCTGCGGAGCGCTGATCAATTTTAACAACGGTCGTCAGACTTCCGGTAATTACAAAGAGGAAATTTACGGCATCGATGCTGCGGTTTACCACAAAACGATGCAAAAAATCACGCAAAAAGCTACAATGCCTGTCTTTGGCATCCAGAGCAGCGGGCAAGGCCTGTTTGCAATCATCGATACCGGTGCAGCAAACCTTACAGTCAACGGGGAAGTTTCCATGCGAAGAACATCGTATAATACGGTATTTCCCTCCTTTGACGTTCGACTTCCGGTCGTTTCTACGATAGGAACCAATCAGGTCTCCGATTATCCGGATAAGAGGATCGGAATCGGGGATATCAATATCCGCTATTATCCATATGCGGGAGATGGCGGTTATAGTGAAATGGCGGAGATTTACAGAAAATATCTGACCCATGACAAGGGGATGAAAAAAACCGGATCCCTACAAGATTTATATATTGAATTTATCGGAGGATATGCCAGGGACACAAGCTTCTGGGGCATTCCATATACAAAGATTGAAGAACTCACAACTTTCCTTGAAGCACAAGAGATCCTGGAGAATTTTATTGATCAGGGAACGAAAGACTTTTCGGTTCTTTTAACTAATTTCAACAAATCGACCGTCAACGGAAAACAGACTAAAAGTGGCGATTATCTCAGGATTTTAGGCGGATCTCGCGGCTATACGAATCTGAAATCCTATCTTGACGAAAATGATGTAGGGTGTTATCTGATGACAAATCTCGTACGTTACAGCCGTTCGGATAATCCATTTTCCGTAACCGGAAATGCAGTTCGGAATATCAATAATTCACCATCGAAAACCTTTGATTATTCGCTGAGCACGTATACCGCTGACAAAGTAAAGGCATACTACTTTCTGCATCCTTCGAAGCTGGAGTCTTCCATTCAGAAAATGAAAGCGCGATTGCTCCAGTCGGGTGACAATATCGGAATCAGTGACATGGCAAATACGGTCTACGCCGACAGCGGTATGGCAGCGCCCGCCAGCAAGACACAAACCGTATCGGTTTTTGAGAATGTACTGTCACAGTTGTCGGGTTCGGGGATCGGAGTGCTGGCCGTCACGTCAAACGGATATGCGTTTCCGTATGTGTCACACATCGTTGCAGCACCAGCCCAGGCAAGCTTGTTCGGGATCGAAAATGAATCCATCCCGTTTTACCAGATGGTCATCAGCGGATGGATCTCCTATAGTATCCCTGCGCTCAATCTGAGCTCCACGACAAGAACGATGTTTCTGAAAGCCATCGAAACAGGCAGTGCGTTATATTATGTCTTGATTGCCAATGACGGTAAAATGTTGGATGATCCCTATTACCAGCGTTTTTACAGTACGGATCCATCTTACTGGACGGACATTGCCATTTCGCAATACAAAGAAATTCGGGATGTACTGTCTCATGCCGGAAACCGGGTGATCGTATCCCATGAAAAAATCGCCGAAGAAATTTTTAAAACAACATATGAGAATGGCTTTTCCGTTATAGTCAATTACGGAGACGCTGCCTATGACAGTGGATTCGGATCGGTGGATCCGATGGGTTATTTGATCGCGGGGTGACAAGAGACATGAAAACAAGGATGCCATATACAACAAGACAAAAGTGGAAGGGATTTTTCTTTATCCTTCCCTGGTTCATTGGTTTTATTTTCTTTTTTCTTCGTCCATTTATCACCGCTTTCGTATACAGTCTTTGCGATATGCAGGTTACGGATAGAGTTGAGCTGGCATTTGTCGGAATCGCAAATTATATCAAGGCTCTGGGGTCCGATCCTTATTTTATCCAATACCTGCCGCAATCGCTCAGTAAAATGGTCTACCAGGTCCCGTTGATTCTTTTTTTCAGTTTATTCATCGCAACGATCTTGAATCGCAGGTTCTGGCTGAGGGGGTTTTATCGGACCGTATTTTTTCTGCCGACAATCATTTCATGCGGCGTTATTATGGGGATCATAAGAGGAGATGCGATGTTCAACGCAATGCAGTATGGTGAAAAGGCCACCTATCTGTTTCAAGCGGTCTCTCTTCAGGAAATACTCCTGTCCAGTAATGTGAATGCAAATGTCGTCAATTATCTGAGCACGATCCTCAACAGTCTTTTTGAACTGCTGTGGTATTCAGGCATGCAGATCGTCATTTTTCTCGCAGGGCTCCAAAACATCCCGTATACAAT
>CAZDPQ010000113.1:0-7968 GCA_964507305.1 uncultured Oscillospiraceae bacterium | reverse complement strand
GCGTGCCTTTTTCTCGCGGCAGCCACGGATGGAGCTGCCGCCGTTCCGCCGGAGACTGCCGAAGCCGTGATCCTTGTTCTGGAATCGGCTTCCCAGGCTTCCGGGGATTTCGACAGCCTGATGCGTGGCGAGAGCGTCCGTTTACTGCCTGCGCGGAGATTTCCTTCGATCGAAACATGGTATTCCGACTATATCGATCTGCTTCTGCTGGCTGTCCCGAGAGAAGCCAAGCTATCCCGGATAGAGACCATCATGAAAGCCAACAGCTCCTGCGCCGGTACGAACCTCTTTACAAGCATCCGAGTTTCCTGTCTGTATGGCGGGAGAAGATTATCATGCGAAGGCGGGTATTTCAGCGATGCAGACTCATAACAACAGGAAAGGATCGATTTCTCTTGAAATCACGATCGTGATCCCGGCCGTGATCGTCCTTCTGATGACTTATATCTGGCAATTGTCGATTCTTCGCAACGAAATGACCTATCGCAGCATTATGATCAAAGAGTCTGAGAAAATCGCCGTAGCCGGTTTGGCCTATGAATGGCTGGGCGGAACCGAAGCGTTCCAGGCGATTCTGGACGGGAATGAAAATACGGAAAAAGTACTGGAAGACGAAATATACAGGGGGATTCTGGAGAATGCCGTACGGTCCCATTATCAGTCTTTCCTGCAGAACAGGATGCATTTCACGGCGGTCCTCCGGCCGATGGAGTTCTATGTTGAAAGGTCTGTCACGGGATATATTTCCTATTTCACTTCGGTCTATTCGATGACAACTCCTTTCGGCAAAAAAATCCGGTCTTTCACGATCCCGCTGCGTCCGTGGTGCAGGGGAGACGGCAGCGGGAAAATAGGAAAGGCGTCTTCTTCCAATGTGTGGGACCTGGATAATTTTGAACGCGGCCGGCAGATCAGGATCCGTTTCGGCGGGAATCTGCCATTCGGGTATCCGGTCCTTTCCGGTTACATTACCGGAAATGCCCTAGTCATCAAGAGCATGGATCTTACGAAAGATACATGGTCAGAACCCGGGGATGTCTATGAACAAGTCCTTCAGGAAGTCGGGGATTTTCTCGCGTTCGAAGGGACGGGCGGACCCTGGGGGACCGGCGGCATCGACATCCGGCCGGAGTATATCACGGGAAGGATGTTCAAGCTCATCATCCCTGAAAATTCGGACAGCGGAAAATATGAAGCGGCATTTCGCGGCCTGGCTTCGTTTTGCAGGTCCCGTTCGGTCGATTTTTACGTCATCGCGTATCAAAAATCAGGGATGAAGGAAGACGCATTCCCTTCGGGCAGCATGCCGGATCCGAGCGGCTGAACAGGCGGCAGAAGAACCATCTGTCATTTTTCATAAAAATAATGTAAAATAAGGAAGCACATCTTTGGAAATATGCATTTTCGGATCAGACGCATACGATGCCGAAACGGGAACGATGGTGAAACGATATCAGTCGCCGGCGGTCCGCAGCCATGCAAAGGCAAGATCGAACAAGCGAAAAAAGAACACATTCAATCTCAGGAGCATCGCTTTCGGCTTTATTGCCGTCGCGCTTGTTTTTGCCGCGGCTGTCGTATCATATATCACAAGCCTGATTTTCAAGAATGAAAAAGTCCTGGTTCCCATCGTTGAGAGCCGTACATTCAGCGAAGGCATTCTGGATGACCGTTCTGACCCGGATGATGATGCCGCGGACGGAGCCCTTTCCGGACAGGAACAGTCAAAACCCGTTCAGGCATACTGGGGGACAGGCCGCGTAAGGGTTTACGTCGACCCTC
Source organism: uncultured Oscillospiraceae bacterium (assembly GCA_964507305.1). Lineage (GTDB taxonomy): Bacteria > Bacillota > Clostridia > Saccharofermentanales > UBA5734 > JAQVYV01. The sequence continues at coordinate 6,186 of CAZDPQ010000113.1, read as the reverse complement.
TGTTTCCGATCATCCGGGAAGAACAAAAAGACCCCGATGTTGAAAATATCCTTGTTTTCGGTGTCGACTCCCGCTATGCCGGCCAGAAGGCCTCACGATCCGATTCCATGATGATCGTCACCCTGGACCGCAGCAGCCAGACCCTGAAGTTCACATCGATCCTGCGGGATACCAAGGTCAAGATACCCGGACGCACGGAGCCGGCAAAACTCAATGCCGCATATGTATTTGGAGGCGTCGGGCTGCTGATCAATACGATCAATGAAAATTTCGATCTGGACATCCAGAAATTCGCCATGGTCGACATGTGGTCCGCCGAAAAAATCATCGACGCGATGGGCGGGATCAGCCTTACCGTGCGCTCCGATGAAGTCAGCTACGTTAACGATGGGGTCCGCGAAACCAACACCATCTTTTCCCGGAATTCCGAACCGTCGCCGTTCCTAGAAAAGGGAGGTCTGCAGCTGCTCAACGGAAGGCAGGCCGTCGCCTACGGCAGGATCCGCAAAATCGGCAGCGACCTCGGACGGACCTCCAGACAGCGCCGGATCCTGACAGAACTGGCCAAGCAGTTCAAAGCCGCTTCCCTGAGTGCTAAAATGGCGACTCTGGACGAACTGTCCCAGTCATTTGAATCCAATATCGACAAGACCGACATGATATCGATGGCGATCGATGTTTTCGCTTCCATCGGGAAAATCACGCAGTACCGCGTACCGGCGGACGGCATGTACACGACCAATACCGCCAACTGGCAGATCAGCATCGATTTCAGCCTCCAGATCCCGGCACTCCATGAATTCCTCTGGGGGGCCGATTCCGGCGAAATCATTTCACTGCCGGAAGAAGCATCCGGTCCGGACAGCAGTCTGACGGGGTCTGATCCGTCCCCTCCGGCGGATAGCGGCCCGGAGATATCGCCGGATCCATCGGAGACATCATCCGGAGCAGGATCCTTCGCCTCATCGGAGGAAGGCAGCTCTCCGGGAGAGGGATCATCCGCATCATCATCCGGCTTATCGTCGGATCCCGGTGCCTCCTCCGCGGCGGAGGGGGGCAATTCAGCCCCGGGATCGTCCGGCCCCTGAACAGGGGGAAAGCCGTTCCGTTACATTATTGGGGAGGAGAGAGCCATGAACAGCAAATTGAAGGATCCGGTCATCGACACTTTTTTCAAAACCGTCCTTGCTCTTGAAACGATCGAAGACTGCTATGCATTTTTTGAAGATGTATGCACCATCTCCGAGATCAAATCGCTCGCGCAGCGCTTTCAGGTGGCACAGATGCTGTATGGCGGGATGACTTATACGGAGATCTGTGATAAAACAAAAGTCAGCACGGCAACGATCAGCCGGGTCAACCGGGCGCTTGAATACGGAGCGGACGGCTACCGCAAGGCTATCGAAAAACTGCAGGAGAATAAAGAAAGGTTATCTTGAACATATGGGATTGATCAGTAAAATATTCGGTACGCACAGCGACCGCGAGATCAAGCGGATCGAACCGATCGTCCAGGCGGTCGAAGCACTGGAAGAAAAATACAGGGCCATGCCGGAGGCGCAGCTGCGGAATGTGACGGCTGACCTGAGACAAAGGCTTGCTGCGGGCGAAACCGAGGATGACATCCTTCCCGACGCTTTTGCCGCTGTCCGGGAAGCCGCAGACCGTGTTCTGGGGATGCGGCATTACCGCGTCCAGCTGATCGGCGGCATCGTTCTGCACCAGGGACGCATCGCCGAGATGAAGACAGGTGAAGGCAAGACGCTCGTCGCTACGCTTCCGGTCTACCTGAACGCCCTTTCCGGGAAAGGCGTCCATATCGTGACGGTCAACGACTACCTGGCGAAGCGTGACAGCGAGTGGATGGGCAAGATCTATCGGTATCTCGGGATGTCGGTGGGCCTTATCATTCACGGACTGGACAATGCGCAGAGGCGGGCATCCTACGCTTGCGACATTACATACGGCACCAACAATGAGTTCGGCTTCGACTACCTGCGGGACAACATGGTCATTTACAAGCATGACATGGTCCAGAGGGGACATCACTATGCGATCGTTGACGAAGTCGACAGCATCCTGATCGATGAAGCCCGCACCCCGCTCATCATATCCGGGATGGGGGACAAATCCACCGACCTGTATGAAAAAGCGGATAATTTCGTTCGCCGGCTCAGCGCGTTCGTGGTCGCAGAGACGGACGACAAAGCCGACTTCAACGAAATGACAGGAGAGAACGACTACATCGTCGACGAAAAAGCCCACACGGCTGTCCTGACCGCCAAGGGTGTAAAAAAGGCCGAGCAGCATTTCGGGATCGAAAACCTGACGGACACTGACAATTATACCCTGGTCCATCATATCAACAACGCCCTCAAAGCGCACGGCCTGATGAAGCTCGACCAGCAGTATGTCGTCAAGGACAACGAGGTGATCATCGTCGACGATTTCACGGGGCGGCTGATGTTCGGCAGGCGCTACAGTGACGGCCTCCACCAGGCGATCGAAGCCAAGGAGCACGTCAAGGTCGAGAGGGAAAGCAAGACCCTCGCCACGATCACTTTCCAGAACTATTTCCGCATGTACGGCAAGCTTTCCGGGATGACCGGCACGGCACTGACCGAAGAGGACGAGTTCAGGGCCATTTACAAGCTCGATGTCGTGAGCATTCCCACCAACATGCCGATGGTCCGCGAAGATCTGGCGGACGCTGTCTACAAGACGATGAAAGGGAAATTCAGGGCGGTCCTCAACGAAGTTGCGGCAGCCAACAAGACCGGACAGCCCGTGCTGGTCGGTACCGTGTCGGTCGAGACTTCCGAATTCATTTCCAGGATGTTCAACATGAACGGCATCCGGCATAATGTCCTGAACGCGAAGCTGCATGAGAGAGAAGCCGAGATCGTCGCCCAGGCAGGGCGCTACGGATCGGTCACCATCGCGACCAACATGGCCGGCCGCGGGACCGACATCATGCTCGGCGGCAATGACGAATATCTTGCCAAGCAGGAGATGAAAAAACAGGGGTATTCCGAAGAGCTTGTCAACGGATCCAACGCACACAACGAGACGGACGACAGCCTGATTCTCGAGGCGCGGGCCAAATACCGCGAGCTCTACAGCCATTTTAAAAAAGAGACGGAGACAGAGCACCGCAAAGTGGTCGAAGCCGGCGGACTTTACATCATCGGCACCGAACGTCACGAGTCCCGGCGCATCGACAACCAGCTGCGCGGCCGTTCCGGACGCCAGGGCGATCCGGGGAAGAGCCGTTTCTATCTGTCACTTGAGGATGATCTGCTCCGGCTGTTCGGCGGCGAACGGATGACCGGCATGTTCAACATGCTCGGCGTCGACGAAGACATGCAGATCGAGCACCGGATGCTTTCGGATGCGATCGAAAACGCACAGAAAAAAATCGAAAGCCGCAACTTCGGCATCCGCAAAAACGTACTCGAATACGACGACGTGATGAACAAGCAGAGGGACACCATATACGGCCAGAGACGCAAGGTCCTCGAGGGAGAAGACCTGCACGCCGTCTACCAGAACATGATCCGGAACATCATGACGGACATCATGGTCACGTTCACCGACCAATACCAGAATTCCGACGAATGGGATGTGGAAGGGCTGAAAGCCAGACTTTTCGACCAGTTCGGGGATCTGCCGGGCTACAGGATCCTGGATGATGCCAAGAGGAAAAACATCAACAAGCTCGACCTTACAGACGAGCTTACCGTAGAAGCCCTCGACCGATATGAGAACAAACGCAAGGAATTCGAAATGCCCGAACTGATGTCGGAAGCCGAACGGGTGATCCTGCTGCGCGCGGTCGACGAACGATGGATGGAGCATATCGACGCGATGGATGATCTGCGCGGAAGCATCGGGATGAGAGGGTACGCGCAGAAGGACCCGGTGATCGAGTACAAGCGCGAAGGCTACGACATGTTCGAGGCTATGAATCAGGCCATCCAGGAAGACTCCGTCCGCATGATCATGCGCGCGCGGTTTTCCGTCAACCAGCCGATGCAGCGGAAAGCCGTGGCGTCGGGCAGCATGAAGGAAGAAAAGTCCGAATCCGCGCCGCTCCGGGCCGAAGACGCCGCTGCGGGGAGACCGGTCCCGAGCCAGCCGAAGCAGACCGTCCCTGTCAAGCGGGAAGCCGGAAAGGCCGGCAGGAACGACCCGTGCCCGTGCGGCAGCGGGAAAAAGTACAAGAACTGCTGCGGAAAGGAAGTTTGACATGGACATCCAGGCATACAGGGAACGGATCCGAAAAGCCGCGGAAACGATCCGGAGCCGCGCGGACATTGCGCCCGCAATCGGCGTCGTGCTCGGTTCAGGGCTTTCTTCGCTTGCGGACATTGTGGAAGAGCGGACCGTCATTCCATACGGCGAGATCCCGGGATTCCCGGAAGTGACGGTCGCAGGCCATGAAGGGCTGCTTCTGCTCGGGCACATATCCGGTGTGCCGGTCATGCTGCTGAAAGGCCGTTTCCACTATTATGAGGGCCACCCGATCGAGGATGTGGTATTTCCGGTCAGAGTCATGACCGAACTGGGGGTAAAGACCCTGATCCTGACCAATGCCGCAGGCGGCGTCAACAGGGGCTATCATCCGGGGGACCTGATGATCCTCCGGGACCATATCGGCATTTGGTGCGATCCGCCCCTGCGCGGTGAGAATATGGACGAATACGGCCCGCGGTTCCCGGACCAGTCCTATGTCTATGATTGGAAGAAGCCGCTTGCTTATGCGCAGGAAATGAATATCCCCGCTCATGCGGGCGTATACTGTTACAACAAGGGGCCCATGTACGAGACACCGGCCGAGATCCGGCTTTTCGCTGCGCTCGGAGCCGACGCGGTGGGCATGTCGACGGTGCCGGAGGCAATCACGGCTTCCCACGGGGGTATGAGAGTGGTCGGAATTTCCACGATCACCAATTTTGCCGCCGGGATCCTTGACCAGCCTTTATCCCATATCGAAGTCCTCGAGGTGGGAAAACGCGCATCCGAAGGACTGAAAAAATTGATCATCCGGATCATTGCGGAAAGCAGCCGATCCAGAACGGACGAATCATGAACGAAAACGATCGGGAGAAAGGACCGGATGCCGATCCGCTGCAGAGCGGCAGGCAGAAGATCCGGTGGGCGGCCGACAACATGCCGATCCTCCGGGAGCTGGAACCGGAATTCCAGTCGCAGAAGCCCTTCAAGGGGATGAGGATCGCGGTGAGCGTGCATGTCGAGGCTAAGACCGCCAGACTTGCCCTGCTGCTCGCATCCGGCGGAGCGGATGTCTATCTTACGGCCTGCAACCCGCTGTCGACCCAGGATGATGTGGCGCTGGCGGCAGCGGACATGGGCATCCATGTCCGCTGCAAACACGGGGCATCGCCCGCGCTTTACCGTCGGCATCTCGAAGAGACGCTGGGATCGATGCCCCATCTGATCATCGATGACGGCGGGGATCTCGCGGAGATCATCCATTCGACCGGCGACCGGTACACCGCACACCTGATCGGCGGATGCGAAGAGACCACGACCGGGGTCCACCGCCTCAGGATCCTCGAAAAGGAACACCGGCTGCGATACCCGGCCATTGCCGTCAACGACGCAAAATGCAAAAGCCTGTTTGACAACCGCTATGGGACCGGCCAATCCGTCCTCACGGCCATCATGGAGACGACCAACCTGCTGGTGGCAGGGAAGAATTTCGTTGTTGCAGGATACGGGATGTGCGGCAAGGGCGTCGCGATGAGGGCGAAAAGCATGGGGGCGGATGTGATCGTCACAGAGGTAGACCCTGTCAAAGCGCTGGAAGCCGTCATGGATGGAATGAAAGTCATGCCGATGAACGAAGCCGCGGAAATCGGCGACTTCTTTGTTACCGTCACAGGATGCAAGGATGTAATTACAACAGAACATTATAAAAAGATGAAAAATGGCGCCATATTGGCCAACGCAGGCCATTTCGATGTGGAAGTGAATGGGATCGATCTGCAGAAAATGTCGGTTTCCTCCGAAACGCGGAGAAAAAACATAACGGGCTATTTCATGGAGGATCGCCGCTGTCTCAACCTGATGGCAGACGGCAGGCTGGTCAATCTGGCATCAGGGAATGGGCATCCCGCCGAGATCATGGACATGAGCTTCGCGATCCAGGCGCTGTCCGTT
>CAZDPQ010000112.1:0-8048 GCA_964507305.1 uncultured Oscillospiraceae bacterium | reverse complement strand
CGTGGCCGTTATCGTGGCGAGCGTGCGTCCGTGAAACGAGTTCGACGCCGTAAGGATCCCGGCGCGCGGAGTCCCTTTTTTATAGAAAAAAGCCCGCGCGAGCTTGATCGCGCCTTCGTTGGCCTCCGCTCCGCTGTTGGCAAAGAAGACTTTGTCCATGCCGGGGGCGAGGCCGACCAGCTTTTCGGCCAGGAGCGCCTGGTTTTCGATGTAGAACAGGTTCGAGCAGTGGATCAGCCGGCCCGCCTGGTCCGCGATCGCTTCGGACAGCGCCTTGTCCGCATGCCCGAGCACGTTGACGGCGATGCCTCCGATCATGTCGGCGTATTTCTTGCCGTCCGTGCCGTACAGATAGATCCCTTCGCCGTGGGTGAAGCAGACCGGCATCCGGCTGCCGAAGGTGTTCATGTAATAATTCCGGTCCAGTTCGATGACCCGGTCGAGCCTCGAGGTACAGCCGGTGCCGGACGGAGCATTCTGGATATCTTTCATGGGAACCTCCCCTGCATATCGCTTATGATTCAGCCGGGCCTCTTCCGCTCTCCGGACGGGCCCGCGTCAGATCTTCTCGCCGGAATAGTACGGTCGTCGCTCTTTCATGAACATGGTGCCGATGCCGCGGTTGGTGAAGATCTCCAGGAGCAGGCAGTGGGGGATGCGGCCGTCGATGATGTGGGCGCGGCCGACCCCGCCGTTGATGGTCTCCAGGCAGCCGAGCACCTTGGGGATCATGCCGCCCGAGATGGCTTTGCTGCGGATCAGTTCGTGGACTTCCGACTCGATCAGGGACGGGATCACCGTTTCGGTGCCGTCGGCATGGCGGATCTTGACGCCCTCCACATCGGTCAGGGTGATGAGCTTTTCCGCCTTGAGCGCGATCGCGATCCGGCCGGCTACGGTGTCGGCGTTGACGTTGTAGCTCTGCCCGTCGCTGCCGATCCCGATCGGCGCGACCACGGGGATGTATTCATCGCCGGCAAGCATCTCGAGGACTTTCGTATTGATGTTGACGATCTCGCCGACAAACCCCAGGTCGACCGGATTGCCGTCCGCGTCGGCTTCCATTTTCCGGCACTCGATCAGCCCGCCGTCGATGCCGGAAATGCCGATCGCCTTCGCGCCCCTCTGATGGAGCAGGGAAACGATCTCCTTGTTGGTCCTGCCGATCAGGACCATCTGGGCGACGTCCATCGTGTCGGCGTCCGTCACGCGGAGTCCGTTCCGGAACTCGGTCGGGATGTCGAGCCTCTGGAGCATGCCGCTGATCTCGGGCCCGCCGCCGTGGACGATCACGGGGTTGATCCCGATGTATTTAAGCAGCGTCACATCGTCCATCACGTGGTTCTTGAGCTCGTCGTTGATCATGGCGTTGCCGCCGTACTTGATCACGACCGTCTTGCCCGACAGCCTCTGGATGTACGGAAGCGCCTCGATCAGGATCTCTGCCTTGGAGATCAGCTCCGACATCATGGCAGAAGGATCCGCCGCTCGATTATCCATTTTTCAAATCTCCTCTTTCCCTTCGCTTCTGTTCTTTTTTCGTGGCCCGGGATCCGTCTCAGATCCCGCCGCCGGCCACGGCCAGGCCGGCCGTCTCGTCCAGGCCGAACATGACGTTGAGCGACTGAATCGCCTGCAGCGCAGCGCCCTTGCCCAGGTTGTCGAGGGCGCTCAGGATCACGGCGCGGCCGGTCCGCGGATCGTCGAAAACGGCAAGGTCGGCAAAGTTGGTATAGGCTGTGTTCCTGGTGTCGGGCGATTCGCCTTCGGGAAGCAGGCGGATGAAATATTCACCCGCATATTCGTCCTCGAACGCCTCCCGCAGGGCGGACAGGCCGACACCAGGCCGGAGGTCCGCATGGATCGTCGCGAGCATCCCGCGTTTCATAGGCGCGAGATGGGGCGTGAAGCTGATCGTCAGTTCCGTGCCGGCGATGGACGACGCGATTTGTTCGATCTCCGAGACATGCCGGTGGCCGGTCACGGAATAGGCACGGAACGACGAATCGGTTTCGCAGAACTGGTAGGCGATGTCCGCCTTGCGCCCGGCGCCGGACACGCCGGACACCGCGTCGATGATGATCGAGCCGGGATCGATCAGCCCGTGCTTCAGCACCGGGTTGAGTCCCAGGATCGAGCAGGTCGGATAGCAGCCCGGGTTGGAAACCAGGCGAGCGCCCGCGATGCCGCTGCGGTAAAGCTCCGGAAGGCCGTACGCCGCTTCCGCGAGGAGGCCGGGGCACGGATGCGTCAGCTTATAGGCACTTTCGTAAACCCGCACGTCTTTGTACCGGAAATCTCCGCTGTGGTCCAGAACCCGGAGCCCCTTGTCAAGGAGGACCGGGACGAGCCCGGAGGAAACGCCGTGGGGAAGCGCGGTGACCACGACGTCGCACGAGGCCGCAAGGCTGTCGGGATCGAGAGCCGTGCAGACCTCGCCGGTGATCCGGCGGAACGCGGGGTAGACATCCGCGAATGCTTTGCCCGCGTAGCTCTGCGACACCAGGGCCGACACCCTGAACACCGGGTGGAAACTCAGGGCCCTTACAAGCTCGACCCCCACATATCCGGTCGCGCCGACGATCCCGACATTGATTGTACCGTTCAATGCTCCGCCCTCCGATCCCGTCCGTACCGTTATGCCACAAAATGATTTGCATAAGAATACAGAAAAAACAATATTTATACATAATAATGCATAAAACCCGATAAATCAAGACATTCCGGACGATTTATCTTCATTTTATTACGCCCGGAGCGATAAAACAAGCGCGGCCGGAAGCCGTTTTCCGGCTGAAAGTGCACAAGGGACAAGAAAGCGGAAGATTGCATAGGGAAATTACAGCAAAAAAGCGAATGTGTGCCACCGTATCGACAAAATATTCAAAAAAACATTTGGCAGTTTGCCATATGGAAATTTACCCTCCGATTTGGTATATTTGATACGCAGGCTTGGACAAGTCTGCGATGCTGTCTACTGGCAGATAGGGAGGGAGATTTATGTCTAACGTATTGTTAAAGAATGTAATGAAAAAATATGAGGGCGGCGTCATCGCGGTCAGTGATTTCAATCTGAAGATAGATGACAAGGAGTTCATCATCCTCGTCGGACCCTCGGGCTGCGGCAAATCCACGACCCTGAGGATGATCGCCGGCCTTGAGGAGATCACGGAAGGCGAGATCTACATCGGCGACAAGCTGGTCAACGATGTGCAGCCCAAGGACCGCGACATCGCGATGGTTTTCCAGAACTACGCGCTGTACCCGCACATGACCGTTTTCGACAACATGGCGTTCGGACTCAAGCTCCGCAAAGTCCCGAAGGATGATATCAAGAGAAGGGTGACCGAGGCCGCCCGCATCCTGGAGATCGAACACCTGCTCGACAGGAAGCCCAAGGCCCTGTCCGGCGGACAGAGACAGCGTGTCGCCCTCGGCCGCGCGATCGTCCGCGACCCCAAGGTCTTCCTGATGGACGAGCCCCTCTCCAACCTCGACGCCAAGCTGCGTGTCCAGATGCGTATCGAGATCACCAAGCTGCACCAGAGACTGCAGACGACGATCATCTATGTCACGCACGACCAGACCGAAGCCATGACGATGGGTACCCGGATCGTGGTCATGAAGGACGGATTCATCCAGCAGGTCGACGCCCCGACCGCCCTTTACCAGAAGCCGGTCAATACCTTCGTCGCCGGATTCATCGGCATGCCTCCGATGAATTTCTTCAATGTCACGATTTCCAAGGCCGGCGACAAGATCCAACTAGAGAACGAAGGCCTCAGCATCCGGATCCCCGCCGACAAGGCCGGCGACGAGACGGTGCTCAAGGACTACTTCGGCAAGGAAGTCATCATGGGCGTCCGTCCCGAAGCCATCTCCGCGGAGCAGGAAGCCGTCGCGGCCGCGTCCGATACGACGATCGATGCCCTTCTGGAAGTCGTTGAGATGCTCGGCTCCGAGACCCTGCTGTACCTCAACATCAAGGGCCTCAGCGCCGTTGCCCGCGTCAGCCCCCTGACCCAGGCCAAGGCCGGCGACACGATGAAGCTTGCGATCGACGGCAACCGTCTGCATCTCTTCGACAAAGAGACCGAGAGGATCATCGCGAGGGTCTGATCTCCCTCCTGTTTCCGGACCTCCGGACAGTACGATCAGGAAGGCTGTTTCCGAAGCGGCGCGCACCGCGGAAGGGACAGCCTTTTCGGTTGCGCGAAAACAGTACTATTCTTGCGTTTTTCATGATAAAATACTAAGATGAAGTAAAAGAAACTCTGTGGATATGTTTCGTTCCGTTGGCAAAGCCGGCATAAGGGGATGAATTCCGGGAAGGTGTTGTATGGAAGAGATCAAGAAGTGTATCAGAGAAGCAGCCGCCATTTTCAATAATACGGCAGGAGTTCTGGATTATGACGGGGTCGTGATCGCCTGTACCGACGAGAAGCGCGAGGGGACGGAAGACCCGTCGGTCCGCGCGGTGTTTCTGTCCGATGAGAAGATGTCGATCACGTCGGGCCGCACATATATGAAGCTGGCGATCGGCGACAAGACCAGCTATGTCTGCTTCATCGACGGCACGGACAGCGTCAGCAGGACCTATCTCGAGCTTCTGGTCAACTGGATCTATGCCACGCTCAAGGAGCGGAACACCGACGCGGAGCGCGAGTCTTTTCTCAAAAAAGTGCTGCTCGAAAATGAGCTGCCCGGAGATATCCCGCTCAAGGCCCGCGAGTTCAAGATCCCTTACGCGGCGACGCGTGTCGCGTTCATCGTCCGGATCGACCAGAACGACGGGCTGGACTGCATCGAGATCATGCAGAGCCTTTTCCCCGACCGCAAGACCGAGCATGTGCTTGCCATGGACGAAGAGACGATCGTCCTCCTGGCGGACATCGGCAGGGATGAGTCGGACAGGATCAATACGATCGCCCGGATGATCCTGGACAATCTCAATTCCGAGTCCATGTCCAAGGTCCACGTCGGCATCGGGATGTTCGCGGATACGCTCAAGGACACCGCGAAGTCCTACCGGGAAGCTTCCCTTGCCCTGACGGTCGGCAGCATTTTCGAGTCCGACAGCTACGTCATGCGGTATGACCGGCTCGGCCTCGGCAGGCTCATCTACCAGTTGCCGACGACGCTGTGCAACATGTTCCTCGACGAAGTTTTCCCGAAGGGTGCGTATGAGTCCCTCGACAACGAAACGCTCCTGACGATATCCAAGTTTTTCGAGAACAACCTGAACGGCAGCGAGACATCCCGCCAGCTGTTCGTCCACCGCAACACCCTGGTGTACCGCCTGGACAAGGTCCAGAAGATCACGGGGCTCGACCTGAGGAATTTCGATGATGCGGTGCTCTTCAAGCTTGCCTCCATGGTGCGCCGGTACCTCGAGAAGCAGGAGAAAGGCACCTTCAAGCCCTCCGCGAACAAGTGGTGGAACAGTTGACATCCTGACCGGATCGCGCAGCCTGTCAGGCGGACCGGAGGATCAGCCTTGATTGTCGAATTCAACAACGTCAGCATGACTTACAAGCCGGGCATCCATGCGCTGCGAAACGTCAGTTTCCGGATCGGAGACGGGGAATTTGTCTTTATCATCGGCATGAGCGGTTCCGGCAAGTCCACCCTGATCAAGCTTCTGACCTGCGAAGAGAATCCGACGTCCGGCAAGGTTTTCATCGATGATTTCGAGATCTCCCATCTGCGGAGAAGCCTCGTTCCTTTCCTGCGCCGCAACATCGGCATGATTTTCCAGGATTTCCGTCTGATCCAGACCCGAAATGTCTACCAGAACGTCGCGTTCGCCATGGAGATCGTCGGCGCCGGCAGCGACCTGATCCGGCACAGGGTGCCGATGGTCCTGAGCACGGTCGGGCTGAGGGATAAGGCCGATATGCTTCCGGGGCAGCTGAGCGGCGGGGAGCAGCAGCGGGTCGCCATCGCGCGGGCGATGGTCAACAATCCCACACTGATCCTGGCCGACGAGCCGACGGGCAACCTGGATCCCATCAACAGCGAATCCGTGATGGCGCTGCTCAAGGAGATCAATGATTCCGGCACGACGGTGGTCGTCTGCACGCATGACGCCACGATGGTCAACAAGCTCAAGCGCCGCGTTATCGAGATTTCCGGAGGGCATCTTGTCCGCGACGATGCGGCGGGCGAATACAACCTGTCCAAGGAACTGCAGACGAAGAGAGGACGGAAGCCGGCGGAGGACGCGCATGCCGCCCGACGCAGGGCGCGCCGCGAGGCTGCGGACGATCCGGGCGCCTCGCCTTTCGTGCGGAATATCAACCTGAAGTTCAGCGGGGCCGGCTTCGGCCTGTCGGACGATCCGGACGGCGAGGTGCGGGACGGACCGCAGGACAGTCCGGCGGCAGAGGATCCGGGTGCGGCAGAAACGCCGGAAGCGACGGGCGCGGCAGAAGCGCCGGAAGCGACGGAAGCGCCGGAAATGCCGGAAGCGGCGGAAACGCCGGAAGCGACGGAAACGCCGGAAATCCGGGAGGAAGGCTGCGATCCTGAGCCGGCCGAAGCGCCGGCGGATCCAGGATCCGTGCAGCGGGATGAGGACGAAGCGATCCGCATCGCTGTCGATTATTATATGAAACAGGCGCGGAAGATCCATGGGAAAACAGGCACCGGCGACGGGAATGGGAACCGGTTCTTTGAATTTGACACAGATGAATCTTCCGGATCCGAAGAGACGCCTGACGGTGTGAAAGATGATTTTATCCGGCTGATCAAGCCCAGGCATATCGCGGAAGGCCGGCCGCCGGAGGAGAAGGGATGAGACTGTCGGCTGCAAAGCATTCCATCCGGGACGGCCTGTCGGGAGTGTTCCGACATCCGGTCGTGTCCCTTGCTACGGTCAGCACGATCACCCTGATGCTGTCGGTCCTGAGTGCGTTCGTGATTTTTTCCGAAAATGCCAACAAGTTCGCGGAATCTGCGAGCCAGCAGCCCCCGATCCTCGTATGGGTCGATTACGGGGCGGCGGAAGGCACGGTGGATGCGATCGGCAGGGCTCTCGGCGCGGACGCGAATGTCCGGAATTACACGATGCAGACGCCCGAAGAAAACTTCGAAGCATTCAAGGCCGATCTCGGCGACAATGCAGACGTGCTGGACGGGTTTGACCCGAGCTTATTGCCCTATACCTTCACCGTGCAGCTGGTCGACAGCTCCCTCGCCGATGATTTCAAAACGGAAACGGAAGGGTTGTTCGGCGTGCGCAAGGTGGAATACAGCCAGCCGGTCACGGAATTCCTCAACAGGGTCCGCACCGCGGTCAACTATATCACGCTTGCCGCGTTCGTCGTCCTTTGCGGCGTCACGCTTTTCATCATATCCAACATGGTGCGGATCGCGGTTTTCTCCCGGTCTGAAGAGATCGCGATCATGAAGTATGTTGGCGCAACCAATCTGTACATCCGGGTGCCGTTCATCATCGAGGGTTCGATCGTCGGGTTCGCCGGAGCGATCCTTGCGAGTACGGCTGTCATGGCTCTGTATTCCGTCATCGTACGGAACACCGCGTCGGCCATGAACGGGATCTCATTCCTGCATCTGATCCCGACCGGTATGGTGATGGACAGGATCGCGGCGATCAATCTGCTGCTGGGCATCCTGATCGGCGCGGGCGGAAGCGCTTTGTCGGTCCGGAAGTACGTCAGGGTCTGAGCCGGCGGTCAGAGACCGGCGCCCGGACGGTGGCCGCAGCTGACGGGACTTTTGCCGGAGCGGCTGACAGGACATTTACCGCGGCGGAAATTGTAAAAGAACGGTAACGTCCCCGATACAATGCGGTGATAAAGTGATAAGGGGGCGTCCGGCGACAGAATGGAATCAAGAGGAAGGACATCGGAAAAGACCGCGGCAGTGCGCGGAGCGGTACGGAAATGGGCAGCGCTGCTTTCAGCGGCTGTCGTCCTGTCCTGCGTTTCCGCCGGCATCGTCCTTCCTTCCGTGCCGGCAGGCGCTGCCAGCATTGCGGATCTGAGCAGCAAGCAGGCGGAGATCGAGAAGCAGTTCGGCTACGA
>CAZDPQ010000111.1:0-8111 GCA_964507305.1 uncultured Oscillospiraceae bacterium | reverse complement strand
GTTCCTTGATGCTCATGATCCGGCAGAAAGAAGGGTTGCAGCTGATCAGGTACCCATCGCCGCCGTATGCCAGGATCCCGACGTCGAGGTCTGTCAGGATCGCCTCGGCCTTGTTCCTCTCATGGATGAAACGGTTGACGGTCGCGTCCAGAAGGCGTGACTTTTTCCTTTCGGCTGCCCGGACCCGGACTCTCGCCGCCAGCAGGCCTGCCAGCGTCCCTGCCAGAAAACACGCCGCAAGGGCGAGCCAGCCGTACTTCCCGCCGGCGATCCCGGCGATCCGTTCGCCGATGGTCCCGGAAACTCTTGAAAATGTCGTGAAAAAGGCGGTCATTCCTGTCAAGCCCATGATTCCTCAAAATCGTCTGTCTGCGTCGGAGCAGGCCGGAGAACACAGGCCCGTCTTCCCGGTCCGTCGCGAGGCTGCCTGCCGGCGCCGGCCGGCGCGGCGGCTCAGTCCGGTTCGAAATAGTAGCCGACGCCGCGCTTGGTCAGGATATAGCGGTAATTCTGCTGGTCCGGCTCCAGCTTCTCTCTCGTGCGCCGGATCGTTACGTCCACGGTGCGGACATCGCCGAAATATTCGTAGCCCCAGACCTTCTCCAGAAGCGCCTCGCGTGAAAAGACCTGGCCTTTGTTCCTTGCGAGGAAAAGGACCAGCTCGAACTCCCTTAGCGTCAGGTCTATGACCTTGCCGGCCAGCCGGAGCTCGTACTTGTCCGTATCGATCTCGAGGTCGCCGAATGTCAGCACCTTCGCCGAATCTTCCTGGGTGTTCTCGATGAACGTGATCCGGCGAAGCTGTGCCTTGACGCGCGCCAGGACCTCCCTGACGCTGAAGGGCTTGGTGATGTAGTCGTCCGCGCCCAGCTCCAGCCCGAGGACCTTGTCGATCTCCTCGGACTTCGCCGTCAGCATCAGGATCGGCGTGCTGGTCTTCTGACGAAGCTTGCGGCACACATCGAACCCGTCGAGCTTCGGCAGCATGCAGTCGAGAAGGATCAGGTCCGGCTTCTGGGACTCGGCCATCTCGAGCGCCTGCAGGCCATCATATGCGGCGACGACCGTATATCCCTCGCGTTCGAGATTCACCCGAAGGATATCAACGATATTATGCTCATCATCCACGACAAGTATTTTCATGAGTATCTCCTCCGTGAAGCTCCGATGCGGGGGGCAGGCCGGCTGTAAGGCATTTCTGCATGAACACTGTAATACAATTGTAATGTATTTTAAAGTATTATACCATATTTGCATCGAGAAGGTACCGGCAACATCGCGGATATCCCTTTTTATTGAAAAAGACGGCGGGAATTTCGCATCCCGCCGTCCATTTTGCATCACTGCATCTGTAGTGCTGCCGGTAACTGATCAGTCCGTGATCGTCGCGTACATGAAGTACTTGTACCCGAGCGGGGAGGACCAGACGCCCTCCAGCTTATTGCTCATGAGATACAGGTCGACATAGTAATAGATCGGGCAGAGCATCCAGTCATCGAAGATCAGGTCTTCGGCTTCATGCATTTTCTCGAAGCGGACCGTCGCGTCATCCGAGCTCTTGATGTCGCTGATCAGCTGATCATACGCCGCGTTCGACCACTGTGCGTCGTTGTTGCCGCTGCCGGTCGTCCACATGTCAAGGAAGGTGATCGGGTCGTTGTAGTCGGCCAGCCAGCCGTTGCGTGCGACCGTATAATCGCCGTTCTTACGGGTATTCAAGAAGGTGCTCCATTCCTGGGATTGAAGGGTGACTGTGACGCCGAGCTTGGCCCACATCGCCTGCAGGGCTTCACCGATCTGCTGATGGCCCGTGCTGGTATTGTAGAGGTATTCGATGGTGGGGAATCCTTCTCCATCCGGATATCCTGCCTGTGTCATCAGTTCCTTCGCCTGGGCCAGGTTGGCATCGTTTGCCGTGGCGGACGGGTCATAATAGTTGCCGCCGACATCGCGGAATTGTTTGGTCGGGTCGGAGTCCGTCATCCCGGTCGGTACGAACGCGCCCGCGGGCTGCTGTCCGGCCTTGCCGATCTGGGTGCAGATGTAATCGCGGTCTACGGCAAGGATGAACGCTTCACGTACAAGCTTGTTGTCGAACGGAGGCTTGGACGTGTTGAAGCTGACATAGTAAGTCCCGAGCTGTCCTTTCATATAGAAATCATCCTGGGACTTGAGCGTGTCGATCGCATCGTTCGGAACCGTGTCGGCAAACAGGATGTCTCCGGTCTGATAGGCGGCAAGGATGGCATTGTCGTCTTCCATGAGCTGGAATACGATCTTGTCCGGACCGAGCGCTGCGTAGTTCCAGTAGTTCTCATTTTTCTCATACGTCATATGAGAAGACGGGACCCACTCAGTCATCTTATACGGTCCGTTGCCGATGTACGTTGCGGGCGCAAGAGCCCACTGGTCGCCGTTGGTGTCGATCGTGGCTTTCTGGATCGGGCTGAATGTCGGGAACGCCGTGAGTTCAAGGAAATAGGGCGTCACAGCCTTCAGCTTGACGACGATTGTTTTGTCATCCGGAGCGGTGACATTGAGGGTCCCCGTGTCAAAGCCGTCGATCACATCGAACATGTAGGAATAGTCGGCTGCGGTGTCGGGTGAAATCGCCCTGTTCCAGGCATAGACGAAGTCGCCTGCCGTCAGAGGGGATCCGTCACTCCACTTCAGCCCGTCGCGAAGCGTGAACGTGTAGGTCAGCTTGTCTTCGCTGATCGCTACGCTTTCTGCCTGTCCCGGAATCGGCACGCTGTCTTTGTCGAGCGTGTAGAGTCCTTCAAATGCGTGGATGATCAAGGTAGCGCCATCGACTGCGGAATTCAGCGCCGGATCGATCGTATCGGGATTCGGCCCGATATTCACCGTCAGCACTACCGGTTCCGCCGATCCGCTCGACGCAGGCGTGACAGTCGTGCCGCCGCAGCCCGCGAGAACGATCGTGATCAGCAGGAACAATGCGGATACCAAGGATAGTTTCTTCATTCTCTTTTCCTCCCCGTTTTTTTTCTATGCTGCATGCGGGAAATCCTTATTCCCCCGCATGATGGCACGCAACAAAATGACCGTTCCCGACCTCGCGTAGTTCGGGTTCCTTTTCGGCGCAGATGCCGGTCGCGTATCTGCAGCGAGTCCGGAAATGGCATCCGGACGGCGGACTGAGAGGGCTCGGCACATCACCCTCGAGGATGATCCTGTTTCTCTCCCGGCTGATTTTCGGATCCGGGACCGGGATGGCGGAAATCAGGGACTTGGTGTACGGATGCAGGCTATGGAACGTCAGCTCATTGCTTTCGGCCATTTCGACGATCTTGCCGAGATACATCACGCCGATGCGGTTGGAGATATGTTTTACGATCGAAAGGTCATGGGCGATGAAAAGGTAGGTCAGTCCCATGTCTGCCTGCAGGGTTTCGAACATGTTGATGATCTGGGCCTGGATGGAGACATCGAGCGCGGAAACGGGCTCGTCGCAAACCAGGAACTCGGGCTCGACGGCGAGCGCGCGCGCGATCCCGATCCTCTGCCGCTGCCCTCCGGAAAATTCGTGCGGATACCGGTTGGCGTGCTCGGATGTCAGCCCGACCTTGTCGAGCATGCGGTAGATCCTTGCCTTGCGGTCTTCGGAGGATGCCGCAAGCCGGTGGATGTCGATCGCTTCGCCGACGATGTCGCCGACCGTCATGCGGGGATCCAGAGAAGCGTACGGATCCTGGAACACGATCTGCATCTTGCGGCGGTACGGAAGCATCCGGACCTTTGTGATGTCTTTCCCATTGTAGACGATAGCTCCCGATGTCGGCTCATGCAGACGCAGGATCGCCTTGCCGGTCGTCGTTTTGCCGCAGCCGGATTCGCCCACCAGCCCGAGTGTCTCGCCCTTATTGATTGCGAAAGACACATTGTCGACCGCTTTCAGCACGCGCTTGCGGAACATCCCGTCGGCACTGACATGGAAATATTGTTTCAGGCCCTTGACTTCCAATAACGTACTCATACCGCATCCCCGATCCCGGCCAATGTCTGCTGCTCCTTCTGAAGCAGCCAGCAGGCGCTGTAATGGCTGTCACTGATGTCCGTATAGGGCGGCATCTCCCGCAGGCAGATCTTCATGCATTTTCTGCAGCGGGGAGCGAAAGGGCAGCCGGCGGGCGGGTTGAGCATGTCGACAGGGGTCCCTTCAATGGGAACCAGCTGCCTGTGCTCTTTTTCCGTCAGCTTGGTGACGCTGTTCAGCAAGCCTTTCGTATACTCATGCTTCGGGTCGTAGAAAATTTCGTCCGTCGTGCCGTATTCCACGACTTTACCGCCGTACATGACCGCGATTTTCTCACACATCCCGGCCACGACTCCCAAATCGTGCGTGATCATGATGATCGACATCGCGATCTTCTGCTTGAGTTCGATCATCAGTTCCAGGATCTGGGCCTGGATCGTCACGTCCAGAGCAGTCGTCGGCTCATCGGCAATCAGAAGTTTCGGCTCGCACGCCAGAGCCATCGCAATCATCACGCGCTGGCGCATGCCGCCCGAAAGCTCGTGCGGGTACTGCTTCAGCCGCTTTTCGGGCTCGTTGATCCCTACCAGGTTGAGCAGCTCGAGCGCACGCCGCCTGGCCTGCCTGCGCGTCATGTCCGTATGCAGCATAATGACTTCGCAGATCTGGTTCCGGACGGTATATACAGGATTCAACGATGTCATCGGATCCTGGAAAATCATGCTGATCGTATTGCCCCGGATCCTTCGAAGTTCCCTTTCATTCATTTCGTTGATGCGGTGGCCGTCAAAATCGACCGTTCCTGAAACGATCCTGCCCGGAAAAGGAACCAGCCCCATCATAGCGTACGCGGTGACCGACTTGCCGCTCCCGGACTCGCCGACGACGCCGAGAACGTCGCCCTGTTCGATCCGGATGGTGATGTCATTCAGCGCCTTGACCTCGCCGGCCGGCGTGAAGAAAGAAAGCTTCAGATTTTTGATATCTACAAGGGCGTCGCTCACGGTCGTTCTCCTAATCCTTCAATTTGGGGTCAAACGCGTCCCGAAGCCCGTCGCCGAGAAGGTTGAAGGCCAGGATGATGATGCTGATCGTGATCGCAGGCGCGAACAGGCGGTAAGGGTATGCGGTGATCCCGGATATCGCCTGGGCCGCAAGGGATCCGAGGGAAGGCATCGGCGCTGAAACGCCGAGTCCGAGGAAGCTCAGGAAGCTTTCTGTGAAAATGGATGAGGGAATCTGGAGTGTCGTGGTGACGATCAGCGTACCAATGCAATTCTTGAGCAGATGGCGCAGGATGATCCTCCGATCATTCGCGCCCAGCGCTTTTGCCGCCATGACAAAATCCTGCTCCTTCAGCATCAGGATCTGTCCCCTGACGATCCGGGCCATGCCGACCCAGTAAAGCAGTGAAAAAACGATGAAGATGCTGATCAGGCCGACCCCGACCTTATCGATCCACTTGAGCCAAGGGATGGTGGCCGCCAGGTGCTGCAGCGGAAATTTGAGTGTCACGGACAGCAGGATGATGATCAGGATATCCGGGACCGTGTAGATGATGTCGACGATGCGCATCATGGCCGTATCGGCCCAGCCGCCGAAATACCCCGAAATCGCTCCGTACAGGGAGCCGATGATCAGGATGATGGTGGATGCCACGACACCGACCAGAATCGAGATCCGGCTGCCCATCATGATGCGGGCCATCAGATCCCTGCCCAAATTGTCCGTCCCCAGGATATGGGGGAAGATCCTCGTTCCCTGCGCTTTTGCCGCCAGTTCATCCGGCGAATACTGCATCAGCCCGAGATTCTCGCTGCCCCGGATCTGCTCGGAATAGTTGTAGGGGAAAAAGGCGGGAAGGACGAAGGCGAAAAGGATCATGAAGATCACAACGACGAGGCTGGCCATCGCGATGAAATTTTTCCGGAAGCGGCGGACTGCGTCTCTGAAATAGCTCACGCTTTTCCGCATCACCACCAGTTCCTGCTTCTCTTCATCTGTCGCGGGAACGAAGTCATTGACATTCAGTTGAAACGATATTTTCTTGGCATCCATTCTTGTCCGGCACCGCCTATTTCAGATTGATCCTGGGATCGACCAGTTTATACACAATATCTACAATCACATTCATCGTCACGATCAGGAAAGCAAGGAAAATGGTCGTACCCATGATCAGGGGATAATCACGGCTGGTTATCGAGCTGATAAACGAGTCTCCCAGTCCGGGGATCGTGAAGATCTTCTCAACGATGAAGCTGCCTGTCAGGATATATGCGGTCAGTGGCCCGAGGTAGGTCACGACAGGCAGGATCGCATTCCGCAGCGCGTGCTTGAACAGGGACTTGAACTGCGACAAGCCTTTGGCCCTGGCCGTCCGCATGTAGTCCTGGCCGAGCACGTCAAGCATGCAGGACCGCATCAGGCGGGCGATATAGGACATCGGATAGAAAGCAAGCGAGATGACCGGCATGATGTAGTGAAGAGGCGATGTCAGCCCGAACGTGGGGAGCCAGTGCAGTTTGACTCCCAGGGCATACATCAGGACCGTACAAACAACAAATCCGGGGATCGCGATCCCGCAGGTCGACAGGAAAACGATGATGCTGTCGAGCGGCCTCCCCCGGTTCAGCGCGGCGATCGACCCGAGCGTGACGCCGAACAGGACGGCCACAACGATCGCGATGCCGCCTACCCGGGCAGAAACGGGCAGACGGGTGAAGATGATGTCATTCACCTCGCGTCCCCGTTGCTTCAGGGAGGTCCCGAGGTCGCCGGATACGATGTGGACCATGTAATTTTTATATTGGATATACATTGGCTTGTCCAGCCCGTATTTTTTCTCCAGCGCCTCAAGCGTCGCTGCAGACGGCGCCTTTTCGGAAAGAAACGGGCCGCCCGGAACCAGAAACATCAGAAGGAAGGTCAGCGAGGCTACGATATAGAGAGTGATGACCCCGAGAATGATCCTCTTGATGATATATTTTGCCATGACGCTCTCTCCTGTTCAGAATCATTTATCAAGTAGCAATCCGCAAACAGGTGCAAATGGGACTGATAAAGATATTGCTATTTTGTTAATGACTTATTATAAAGGCATTCTTGCAATTTGTCTATATTTTCGCGATCCGCATCGATTCCTGTTTCGATATTGTATACAACGCGCTTCGACAAGCCTGTCGCAGCCCCTATCGAATAATACCTTATATTTTACCACATTCCCTGTAAATAGGCCTAACGATTTCATCAGCTTCCCCGAACGCTCTGTTCTTGCGGAACGCACGGGATTTTAGCGGTTTTTCACGTCATCTTGCTGATATTTTTGCATGATTTGGATTTAAATATTCATTTCGATTTCCGGACATGCAAAAACCCCGGCTTTGGACCGGGGTTTTCGGAATAATTCCGGCGAAGACCTATTTTCCCGGGCCGCTGCCGGCCAGGTATCGTGGGCACGGGAGAGCTTAACTGCTGTGTTCGGGATGGGAACAGGTGTATCCTCTCCGTAATGATCACCGGAAATGGCTGAGGATGCATGCACCCTCAAAACTGCATAAACAAGGGGAGACGTCAAGTCGGCAAGACGGGGATCCGACAGGGGGAGACCGGGCGGGATGGAGGAAAAGGATCGGATCTCACCTTTCGTGTCCGGATCCTGTCCGGTATCGAAAGAGAGAGCTCCGCAACTTGTGGTCAAGTCTTCGACCTATTAGTACCGGTCTGCTGCGCGCATCACTGCGCTTCCACTTCCGGCCTATCAACCAAGTAGTCTTCTTGGGGTCTTATCACTTTTACATGTGGGAAATCTCATCTTGAGGTTGGTTTCACACTTAGATGCTTTCAGCGTTTATCCAATCCGGACGTAGCTACCCGGCTATGCCGCTGGCGCGACAACCGGTTCACCATGGGTCCGTCCACCCCGGTCCTCTCGTACTAGGGGCAGCGCCTCTCAAATTTCCTACGCCCACGATAGATAGGGACCGAACTGTCTCACGACGTTCTGAACCCAGCTCGCGTACCACTTTAATCGGCGAACAGCCGAACCCTTGGGACCTTCTTCAGCCCCAGGATGTGATGAGCCGACATCGAGGTGCCAAACCTCCCCGTCGATGTG
>CAZDPQ010000110.1:0-8135 GCA_964507305.1 uncultured Oscillospiraceae bacterium | reverse complement strand
CCTGTCTCCTCCGCCGATAAGGCCGAGGTCCGCGGGATGTTTTCATTCAACTCGTTCAAGCTCATCGCATTCATCCGCCGCCTGAATGACGACGTATTCGCGCAGGCGCCGTTCGGGATCGCGGCGGCGCTCAATGTCAATGCCCCCTCCTTCGGCGCCGAGCTCGCGCGGGCGCTGCAGAAGCAGGAGAGCGGCGCCGACGTCTTTCTGACGCAGCCGGTGTTTTCCGACGCCGCGGCGGAAAATGTGATCCGCGCCCGCGAAGCCCTGAGCGCCCGTCTCCTCGTCGGGATCCTGCCGGTGGCCGGTTATCGGAACGCCCTTTTCCTGAACAATGAAGTGCCCGGCATCCGCATCCCGGACCCATTCCTCGCCCGGCTTCGGGAAGCTTCGGAGGAAGAGGCCCGGCGCCATGTCCTCGATTTCGGCATGGAGATGATCCTGCGGACCTATGACCACGCGGATGGTTTTTATCTGATGACCCCGCTCCGGAAGATCGACCTGGTCTGCGATTTCCTGCAGGAGATCCGGCGGATCGAGCAGGAACGCGGACAGGCGGGGGCTGCAAACGGCAGGGAGGCCGGACGATGGACGTGATCCTGGCATCGACATCCCCGAGGCGCCGGGAGCTTATCCGGCTGATCTATCCGCAGTACCGGGCGGCCGATCCCGGCACGGACGAGACGCTTCCGGACACGGTGGCGCCGGAAGAAGGCCCCGAATACCTGGCGGTCCGCAAAGCGCTCAAAATCGCGGAGGACCATCCCGACTGCCTCGTGATCGGCTGCGACACCTCGGTGTTTCTGGACGGGCAGGTGCTGAACAAGCCCGCCGACGCCGCGGACGCCGCACGGATGCTCCGCCTCCTGTCGGGCCGCGCGCACGACGTGATCACCGGTTGCTGCGTCTGCTTCGGCGGGCGGCAGATCTCCTTCAGCGAAAAGACGCGGGTGCGTTTCTACACCCTGGACGACGGGGAGATCGACGGGTATATCCGGACAGGCGAGCCGTTCGACAAGGCCGGCGCGTACGCCATCCAGGGCCACGGCGCCTTGATCGTCCGCGCGATCGAGGGGGATTATTACAATGTCATGGGCCTGCCGGTCGCGAGGCTCCGACGCGTGATCGGCACGTTCCTGGCGGTCTGCCGCGGATCGATGGATGAAACCGCGGTCTGCCGCGGATCGATGGATGAAACCGCGGACCACAGCAAGGAGGAAACAGCGTGGACTTGATTTATCTGCTCAAAGCCATTGTCCTGGCGATCGTCGAAGGGGTCACGGAATTCATCCCGGTATCGTCGACCGGCCACATGATCCTCGCCGGGAGCCTGATCGGCTTTCCGTCCGGCGACTTTGCCAATTTTTACGAAGTGTTCATCCAGGCCGGCGCGATCCTCGCGATCCTGGTTCTGTACCGCAGGAAGATCGGGGAGATCCTCGTTTCCTTTTTCAAAGGGCAGAAACGCGGCAGGCGTTTTGCGGCCGTCCTGATCGCCGGCTCCGTTCCGGCCGTCCTGGCCGGCATTTTCCTCGAAGATGCGATCAACCGGTATCTGTTCAATCCCTGGACCGTCGTGATCGGGCTTTTTGCCGGAGCGGTCCTCCTGATCCTCGCAGAACGTTTTTTCAAGGACAAGGCCGCGGTTACCGATGTGGAAGAGATCGGGATCGTCCGGGCCATCAAGATCGGCCTTTTCCAATGCCTCTCGCTGTGGCCGGGGATGAGCCGGTCGTCGTCCACGATCATGGGCGGCTGGATCACGGGACTCGGCACCGGCGCTGCAGCGGAGTTTTCCTTCCTGCTGGCCATCCCGCTCCTGATCGGCGCGGCAGGATACAAGACCTACAAGTTCTGGACCCGAGGGGGCTTCGGCACGGTCGGGCCGTCCGAAACCGCGTCGCTCATCATCGGCTTCGTTGTGGCATTCGCGGTGGCGCTGGTCTGCGTCAAGGCTTTTGTCGCCTTCATTTCGAAAAAGCCGATGAAGTATTTCGGGTATTACCGGATCGCGCTGTCCGCGGTCATGGCGGTATTGCTGCTCGCGGGCATCGCGGGCTGACGGGATCATTACAGAAAGGCTGGTACGGCAAATGGGTAAACAGGTGAAAAGAACGGAAACGGGGCTGCGGCTGCGGGACGGCGTGACGCTTTATAATACGTACGATATTCCGGAGGGCATGAGGGCGCTGGTCGTCTTCGTCCACGGGATTGCCGAACACAGCGGACGCTACGGATACGTGGCGGAGAAAATGACGGAGGCCGGCTACGGGGTCGTGCGTTTCGACCTCAGAGGCCACGGCAGGTCCGGAGGGATCCGCGGATATGTCCGTTCGTTTTCCGATTTCTCCGAAGACCTCGGCGAGCTGCTCCGGCAGGTCCGCGCGGATTTCTCAGGGATCCCCGTTTATACGTTCGGGCACAGCATGGGGGCGATGATCAGCGCCCTGTACGCGGCCAGCGGCGAAAACGAACTGAAAGGCCAGATCCTGTCGGGGATCAGCGCGCTCGAGCCGACGCTTCCCTTCATCCGGACTCTCAAGAAGCTCCCATACGACAAATTTCCGATGCTTCGCGCCGCGAACGACCTCGCGGACATGGTGTCGCGCGATCCGCAGGTGTCCGAGGACTACCGTTCGGACCCGCTGAACCTTCGCAAGGCTACGATCCACCTCGCCTCCGAAATGTTTCTGAAGGCGCCGGTCTACCTTGCAGACCACGTGTGGGAATACCGGCTGCCCTGCCTGCTTCTGCACGGCGGGGACGACCGGATCGTCGAGCCGCGCGCGTCGGAATGGTTTATGGAGAACATCGATTCCGCAGACAAGACCCGGATCGTGTATCCCGGTCTTTACCATGAGATCTTCAATGAAAAAGAAAAGGACCGGGTGATCGCCGATGCGGTCGGCTGGCTTGACGCCCGGTGCAGCGGGACGGAGGGCGCGTAAGGATCCTCGCCGGCGGGAGGGGCGCGATGAAAAAGTATATCCTGACCCTGGACCAGGGGACGACCAGTTCGCGGGCGATCGTATTCGACGCGGCGGGCCGTGCAGTCTCGTCCGGGCGGGCGGAATTCCGGCAGTACTACCCGCAGCCGGGCTGGGTGGAGCATGATCCGGAAGAGATCTGGGACAGCCAGTGCAAGGCGATGCAGGCGGCCCTGGCCGGCCTGGACACGGAAGAGATCGCGGCCGTCGCGGTCACCAACCAGCGCGAGACGGCGATCCTGTGGGACCGGGCGACGGGACGGGCTGTCCATCCAGCCATCGTCTGGCAGTGCCGCCGCACCGCGCCGATCTGCGACGACCTCAAGGCCGCGGGGCTGTCCGATCATGTCCGCAGGACGACGGGCCTCGTGATCGATGCCTATTTTTCGGGAACGAAAATCAAGTGGATCCTCGACCGTGACCCGTCGCTGCGGGCGCGCGCCGAACGCGGGGAGCTGTGCTTCGGGACTGTGGATTCCTGGCTGCTCTGCCGACTGACCGGCGGGCGCGTGCACGCGACGGACCATACCAACGCGTCCCGCACGATGCTGTTCGACATCAACCGGCTCACCTGGGACCGCCGCATGCTCGACGAACTGGACATCCCCGAGGCCATCCTCCCCGAGGTGCGCGACACGGCCGGATATTTCGGCACGGCGGACATCGGCGGGACGTCGATCCCGGTCATGGCCATGGCCGGCGACCAGCAGGCCGCGCTCTTCGGCCAGACCTGCTTCGAGCCGGGCGACATCAAAAACACCTACGGCACGGGATGCTTCATCCTCTGCAACACCGGCGGACGAAAGATCGAGCCGGACGGCGGGCTGCTCGCCACGATCGCCTGCAAGATCGGGCCGGAAACGTCGTATGCGCTCGAAGGCAGCGTGTTCAACGCGGGCAGCGCGATCCAGTGGCTGCGGGACGGCATGCAGATGATCCGCAGCGCGCCCGAGGCCGACGAGCTGGCGGCGTCGGTGCCGGACAGCGGCGGCGTTTATTTTGTCCCGGCGTTCACGGGCCTCGGCGCGCCGTACTGGGATATGTACGCGCGGGGGACCGCCGTCGGGATCACCCGCGGGACGGGCCGGGCACATTTTGTCCGCGCGGTTCTCGAAAGCATCGCGTATCAGTCTGGCGAGGTGATCGACGCGATGCGCCGCAATTCCGGCGTCGGGATCCGCTCGATCTTCGCCGACGGAGGGGCCAGCGCAAGCGATGTCCTCATGCAGTTCCAGGCGGACATCCTCGGCATCCCGGTGCTCCGCCCCGCAAACATCGAAAGCACGGCACTCGGCGCGGCGTTCCTGGCCGGTCTTGCCGCGGGATTCTGGAAGGATGCCGGCGAATTGAAGAAAATCCACGATATCGACAGGACCTACCGGCCGCGGATCGGCGAAGACGAACGCACCGGTCTTACGGCCGGCTGGCTGCGCGCGGTCGGACGCTCGCGCGGCTGGGCGGAACCATCGGCTGCCGACAGCTGACCGTCGCTGCAAGGAGGTAACCGGACATGGACATCTCTTCCCGGAAAAACCAGGACCGCCCCCCAGCCGTTTTCAACCTGTATGCCGATCTGCCGTACGACCCGGACAGGGAAATCGCCGAGACTCTCTTCGACGATCCGGATGTCCGGATCGAACGGATCGTGTCGCGCGGCCAGGCAAGCCCGCCCGGATTCTGGTACGAGCAGGCGCAGGACGAATGGGTCCTGCTGCTGAAAGGCCGCGCCATCCTCGAATTTGCCGGAGGCCGCTCCGTTCCTCTCGCAGAAGGCGACAGCCTCCTGATCCGCTCGGGCGAGCGCCATCGCGTCGCCCATACTTCCTCCGACTCCCCGTGCGTCTGGCTTTGCGTGTTCATTTCGTGACAGACGTGCGATGATCCGCGGATAACGGATTGCATTCACGATTCTGAACGATAAACTTGTTGACAGGATGTTTAATAATGGTAAACTATATGTTGTATGAAAGATGCAATTACGACCAATGCGAAATATGATCGGAAAGAGACGGGCCGCCACTCCTTTTTACATTGGATCACGATATTCGCCTCCGCGCTGTTCTGCTGCGTTGTGTCACAGATATTCTGCTATTTCGTTGCAGATGATCTGTACGTCGACTTTTTCCGGTCCAGTTCTGCTGTTTCCATTGCCACCCGCATCATCCTTGCTTTGCTGCTCTACATTCTTGTGTCGGCGATCCAGCTGTTTACCGGAACCGGAGTATTCGACATCAACGACATCCTGCTGAACGGAGCCGGGATCCTGGCCGGGCTCTTGATCTATCGCATATACAAGAAAAGAAAGGGGATCCATCATGATCCCGAAAGAAAAAGAGCTATCGTAAAACATGAATCGGCATGAAATCCATCTGACGGAATCCTGCAGCGAAAGTCTTGCAGGCCGAGCCGGCATTATCCGGATGCTGGGGCTCTCCATGCGGGAGCTTTCAGGCATTTCCTGCAGAACTCCTTTTCTGCCGGTCAAATCGCATATGGAGGAAATGGAAAAAGCGTGGAATGGCTTCGATTATGTAAAACTGATTACCGTGATCCACAAGGGCTCTTTTCCTGAGCTATACCAGACGGAAAGCGACTTATACGATTGGTCGGATTTTTACAGCTCTTACTTTCAGACTTATATCGAAAAAGATATCAAGGACGTCCTGAATATTCAGGATGAATCCGCTTTTATCCGATTTGTGAAAGCCGCGGCGGCCTTGACCGGAGAGATGCTGAACGTGACAACCATCGCCGAGATGTGCGGTAAAGATGTCAAAACCGTGCGTGCCTGGCTGTCGGTGCTGGAATCAAGCGGATTGGTATATCTGCTGGAACCTTATTCCAATGATATCAGCAAGCGCCTGGTCAGGACCCCGAAACTCTATTTTCTGGATACCGGCCTCGCATGCTGGCTTCTGAGCTGGAATACCCCGGAACAGATGGCCGGCGGCGCCATGTGGGGGCATCTGTTCGAGAGCTTCGTATTTGCCGAGATCCTGAAGAGCTATTACAATGACGGCATCGTCAAGCCGCCGTTTTATTACTACCGCGATCAGGATAAAAACGAGATCGATCTGCTGATATCGGAGGGAGACTTCCTTTATCCGGTTGAAATCAAGACCTCCAGCGATCCGAAAAAATCCATGGTCCGGTCGTTTCATTGCCTGGACAATATTCCGTTGAAAAAGGCGGGTTCCGGGGCGCTCATCTGCCTGGCCAAGGAACGCCTTCCTCTCACGGGTAACGTCTGGATCCTCCCGGCCCAGATGATCTGAGGACGGTATTCATATCGTTTCACAGGGAATACCGCGCTGCGAAAGTCAGCGCAGAATTTCGTCTTCCTCCGCCAGGGATGCATATTCCGCGTAGCGCGTTTCGATCTGCTGGAGCAGGTCCGAATAAGCCCGGTACTCGCCGGGTGGTGTGTCCGTCCCGAAGGTGGATTCCATGCGTTCTTTTTCGGCCTCGAGGTCTGCGATCTCCTGTTCGGCCCGGCGGAGCTGCTCGCGCCGAAGCGCGTTCAGCCTGCGCCCTTCCGCCTTGCTGCGACGGACGGCGGCCGGGCTGTCCGCGGCCTCCGCAGCGCCGCTCTTCCGCGATGCGGCTTCCGCGGCACGGGCGGCTTCGCGCTCCTTCGCACGGTAGGCGTCGAAGGAAGGGTATTCGGCGATGCCCTTGCCGATGAATCCGAAGATCCGCTTTGCGCACTTTTCGATGAAGTACCGGTCGTGGCTGACTGCGATGAGCGCGCCGCCGAATCCGGCGACTGCCCGCTCGAGGATCTCGCGGGAGGGGATGTCGAGATGGTTGGTGGGCTCGTCGAGGAAAAGGATCTCCGGGTTTTCCTGGAGGATGCAGGCGAGGTAAAGCCGGGAACGCTCGCCGCCCGACAGGACCGAGATCTTTTTCATCCCATCCGTGCCGTAAAATCCGAAGCGCGCGAGCAGAGAACGCGCCGCGCCCTCGTCGGCGTCGAAGCGGCTCCGGACCTCGTCGATCAGCCGGTTCTCTTCGTCATCAAAATGCACATGCTGCCCCATGAAGGCATAGGTGGAATAGCGGGAAAGGCTCACGGTGCCGCTGAAATCGCCGGTCTGGCCGATGAGGATCGATAAAAGCGTGGATTTTCCGCACCCGTTCGGCCCCACGAAGAAGACCTTGTCCACCGCCGTGACCTCGAAGGACAGCCCTTCGAACACCCGATTCGATCCGAAGGACTTGGACAGCGCCTCCGCCCGCAGAACCACGCTTTTCGGATTGCGGACATTCTCAGCCGGCAGCAGCGCGAAGCTCATTTTGCCTTCTGCGGCGTGCCTGGCCTGCGCGCGCGTCTCGGCGAGCCGGTCGTACAGCTTGCCGACGAGTTTTTCCTTCATATGGTATCCCGACATGTTGCGGTGCGAAAACATCGTCTGCTTGATGTCGAGCTGCCGGTCGATCTCCCGCTCCAGCCGCAGCTTTTCTTTCGCCGCGAAATCGGTTTCGATCTCCTTCTGCTTCATGAAGCCGCTGTAGTTGCAGGACTGGATGACCAGCGAACCGTCCGTGAGCTCGGCCGTCCGGTTGCACACCCTGTCCAGGAAGAAGCGGTCGTGGGAAATGATGATCAGGGCGCCCTTGAAACGGATCAGCGTGTCCTCGAGCCACTCCATCGCCGTGATGTCGAGGTGGTTCGTCGGCTCGTCGAGCAGCAGGATGTCCGGGCGCTTCAGGAGGATGTTCGCCAGCGCGACCCGCATTTTCTCGCCCCCCGACAATAGCCCGAACGGCGTGCCGAAGGCGGATTCGGACAGCTCGAGCCCCGTGAGGATCTCCTTCAGGCTTCTCTCGTAAGAATAGCCGTCCATGGCCTCGAAGCGCGCGCACAGCTCCGCGTAATGCGCGGAAAGCACGCGGTAGCCGTCGGATGCGTGGTCGGACATGCGGGACATGGCTGTCTCAGCGTCGCGGATCGCGTTCTCGAGATCCGCGAGCTCCCGGTTTTTCATCGACGCGCTGCCGCCGTCCGTAAGATCGTCCGTGTTCTGGCCGAGATAGCCGACGATGCGGTCCCTGGCGATGACGGTCCTGCCGGCATCCGGGCTTTCGGCGCCGGTGATGATCCGGAAGAGGGTAGTCTTGCCGGCGCCGTTCGGGCCGATCAGGCCG
>CAZDPQ010000109.1:0-8342 GCA_964507305.1 uncultured Oscillospiraceae bacterium | reverse complement strand
CCATGCCCGTGTCCGGACCGGCCAGGGCCGTATCTTCCGCCAGGTCGGCGCCCGACGGGGACGGGACGGCCGGCAACAGGCCGATGATCAGGGTGATGGACAGAAGGATCGCCAGGAATTTTCCGGTTGCTCTCATCGTTTTTCCCTCCCGGGATGTGCTTGATGGACCCCTGCGGTTCGCAGGCGTTTTCGCGTCGGTCAGCGGCTGAACCTAGTAATGTGGATTATATGCCCTTGTTTACGGGGATGCAATAGTTTAAAAAATATTGTAGTTCTGATTTCTTTTTATATTTTAGTAGAGAAACTCAAGGGAAATCCGATATGGACCCCGTTTTGATCAAATCAGGCGGTGGTGCCGGTTATATCACAGTCGCGTCCGGTCCGCGCTTCGTCCGGTCCGGCATAGAGGGTGCCCGTGAAGATGCCGAAAAAGGCGATCGTCTGGGCGCTGACGAGCGGCGCGTCCATGATGCCGTGCACGGTCGTCAGCACGATGAGGCCGAGGCCGGCCGCGAGGTACGGCCGCATGGGCGAGCCGTGGAGCCTGCGCAGCGTGAGGACCGCCGTGCGGGCCAGGATCCAGATCATGGAGAGTACGCCGGGAAGGCCGGTTTCGAGCCAGAAATTCAGGAAAATGTTGTGCGCGTGGACCGCGCCGCGGATCGGTTCCGGCGCGTTGACCGGGACATAGAGATTGTAGGTGAACAGGCCGGTGCCGACGAACGGGTTTTTCTTGATCTGGCGGATGGCGATGCCCCAGAGCTGGAACCGGTTCTCGAATCCCCGGGTGTCGAACGCCGAGCGCGGGATGATGTGGCCGAGGATCTCCACCGCCTTTTCGGGGAAGATCGCCGCCAGCGCCAGCACGATTGCTGTCAGCGCGAATACGGCTGACAGGATCCCCTTTTCGCTCATGGCGAACAAGAACACGGTCAGGCCCACCAGGAATGCGATCAGGCCCGTCCGACTGCCGGTCAGCACCAGGCAGACGATGCCGGCGGCGAACGACAGGATCACCGCGGTCCGGGTCCTTTTCTCCCAGATGTGATAGAACAATGCCAGGCAGAACACCAGGAACATCTCGAGGATGTAGGCGAAGAAATTCGGGTTTGCGAATGTCCCCATCAGGCGGATCGACTTGCCGGTTTCGGCGAACAGCGATCCGGTCCACGGAGTCAGAGCCGACAGGAAAAAGACCGGAAGGATCAGCATGACCGAATAGCGGGCGAAATGGAGCGCGTCTTCCTTTTTCCACAGGAACTGGATCGCCGTCGCGGTGAACAGGATCGGCGCGAGGACGAACAGGGCGATCAGGGCGCTGAAAAAATGGGCGTGCGCGAGGGCTCCGATGAACGCGGACAGTGCCAGGATGAGACCGGGGATGAAAAAGACGCTCCTGCGCGCGAATGTGCCGAACGGCATCCGGAAATCGCCGGACCCGGCGGCGCGGATCCACTCGTAGCCGGTGTATCCGGCCAGCAGGAGGATGCCGGCCGGCGCCGAGTAATAACTGGCGCCGATCAGGAGGATCGAGGCGAGCATGACCTTGCGCCGCATCGGCAGATACCGCAGCGACACCAGGAGATCCCGGACGGCCCTGCGGACCAGGCGGGCGCCCTTCTGCGCGATCCCGTCGGCGAACGTGCTTTTTGCCGTGCCGGTCCGCATCGCCCTCACCTGTCGAACGGGCAGGCGGACGGATCGGTCCTGTGGGTGAAGGATGACCGGCCTTCCGCGAAGTCCCCGACGCTCTGGCCGGAGCCGAACAGCTTGTACTTGTATGTCACGAGCCCTTCGAGACCGACCGGCCCCCGGGCATGGAGCTTCGACGTGCTGATGCCGACTTCCGCGCCGAATCCGTAGCGGAACCCGTCGCTGAAGCGGGTGGAGCAGTTCCAGAATACATTGCCGGAGTCGACCCGCGACAGGAAAAGGCGCGCGCGGCTCTCGTCCGGGGTGATGATCGCGTCCGTGTGGCCGGAGCCGTAGGTGTTGATATGATCGATGGCGTCGTCGATGCTGTCCACGATCCGGATGGAGACCTTGCGGTCCAGGTATTCGGTGTGCCAGCTGCCGGCCGGTTCGCATCCGATCATCCGGCAGGTCCGCGCGCAGCCGTACAGGGTGACGCCGTTTCGCCGGAACGCGTCCGCGAGAGCCGGAAGGATGGCCGGCGCGGCATCGGCATGGATCAGGACTGTCTCCGTGGCATTGCAGGCCGCCGGATACTGGACCTTCGCGTCCAGGGCGACCCGGACCGCCATGTCTGCCGGCGCGCCGCTGTCGATGAAGGTGTGGCAGACCCCGTCGGCGTGGCCGAGGACGGGGATCCGCGAATGCTCGATGATCGAGCGGACAAAGGCATTGGAACCGCGCGGGATGATCAGGCTGACATATTCGTCCAGTCCGAGCAGCTCGCCGACATCCTCCCGCGAATGGAGCAGCGAGATCCAGCCGTCCGGGATCCCGGCCGGGGCTGCCGCGCGGGCAAGGATATCCGCCAGGACTTCATTGGTCTCCCGGGCTTCGGAGCCGCCCTTGAGAATGACCGCGTTGCCGCTCTTGAGGCAAAGGGTCGAGATCTGCACGAGCGCGTCGGGCCTGGACTCGAAAATCACGCCGATCACGCCGATGGGGCAGGTCACCCGGTATAGGTCCAGGCCTTCCGAAAGCTCGCAGTGATATGTCGTGCGGCCCACGGGATCCGCAAGCCTGACCAGGTCGCGGATGCCGGCGACGGCGCCGTCGATCTTCGGCCCGTCCATCAGCAGGCGCTTGACCAGCGGATCCGGCAGGCTTTCTTCCTTCGCCCGCCGGACATCGGCCGCGTTGGCCTCTATGATCCGGCCGCGCTGACGGTCCAGCTCCGATGCGATCTCCAGAAGCGCGCCGTTCCTGAGGCCCTCCGGCAGCGACGCCATGCCGCGCGCCGCGGATGCCGCCGCGGCCGCCGTGTCCCGCACTGATCCCGTCATGCCGCCTCCTCGCCGGCCGGTGCGCCCGGCCTATCCGAACCATGCCCCGCCGCCGGACAGAAAGATCCCCGCCGGCGCGGCCTTTTCACCATTATATCAAAAACGGACCGGTTCAGCCAAGGCTGTCCGGTCCGCCCGCCTGCGCGTGCGGATCATCCGGGTTCGAAATTCTTCTGCACCTCGTAATATGTCTCCACGGTGCCGATATCGTAGCACTCCCCCTGGAACAGATGGGCCATGACCGGCTTGCGCATGTACAGCCAGGAAGGAAAATAGCCCGGCGCGTCGGGAGGATTGCCCTGGTCCAGGTATTCGCGGATCAGCGGCAGGGTATCCCGCCTGTAAAAGTAGGTGGCAAAAAAAGCGATGTCCGACTTGGGATTCCGGGGCTTCTCCTCCATGTCGATGATGATGCCGTTCTCGTCGAGGAGCCCGACGGCCATGCGCTGAAGATCGCTCAGCAGGGGCATGGTCTTGGCCAGCACGAGGTCTCTGCCGCTGCGGATGAAAAGGTCGTAGGAATCCTTGAGCTTGTAGGTGAAAAGGTTGTCCCCCGCGATCACGACGACATCCTCATCGATCCCGTACGTGTCGATCGCGTATTGCATATCCCGGATCGCTCCGAGCTTGTTGGACTCGTCCGTGGTGTGGTCGTTGAGGACCGTGATCTTTTTGCCGTATGAAATCCCGGCACGGCCGGCCCACTCCAGAAAATGGCTGTAGAACTTGGCGTTGCTGATCACGATGATCTCATCGATCTCCGCGATGGTCGCGATCTCGGCGGCGATGTAGTCCAGGATCGCCTTTCCCCGGACCTCGAGCAGCGCCTTGGGCCTGTCCTGCGTCAGCGGGAACAGCCGCGTGGCATACCCGGCCGCCAGTATCAGTGCTTTCATGATGACCTCCTTCGGCTCCTGAAATAATGATACATATTGCACGGTATCATCCCATTATATAGTTTCCTCCGCTTGTCGGCAACCGCGCCGAATCCGGCCTCGAATCCGTCCTTCGGCGCGAGGATGCTTAAGCGGAGCCCTTCCGCCACCCTGCCGCCGTCCAGCCAGAGACTGCCAAGCGTGCGGTAAAGAGCAGCGGCCTGCGCGGCATCCAGCATCCGTTCCCCGTAGGGCGGGTTGGTGACGATAAGGGTCCGCGGCGATCCCGTGAGCCGGGCAACGGTGTCGCGGGTAAGGCCGGCCGCGTCCATGCGGGAAAAGGACGTGATCGCAGCCACGCCGGCCTGTGCGGCATGGTCCGCAGCGACTGCCGTATATTTCCCCTCGATGTCGGATCCGAAAATGAAAGGCCGGCGCCCGGGGAAAGCCCGGATGACGTCCAGCGCTTCCTCCCTGGCCGTGTCGAATGTTTTTTTGCCGATCAGCGGCCACCGCTCGGCTGAAAATTCGCGGCGGATGCCCGGTGCGGTGCGCGTCGCGATCAGCGCGGCTTCGATCGGGATGGTGCCGGTCCCGCACAGCGGGTCGGCAAACGCCTCCCCGGAATCGGGGTCCCAGCGGGACAGCAGGACGAGGCCGGCCGCGAGGGTCTCCTTGAGCGGCGCGGTGTGGGTCAGGGGGCGGTATCCCCGCTTGTGGAGGCCTTCGCCGGATGTGTCGATCAGGAAGGACACTTCGTCTGCAACGATCGAAAAGGAGATCCGGAGGAGCCCCCTGCGCTCATCCTCCGGGAGAAGCGAGCCGGGGGCGATCTTCCGGACGGCCGAGAGCCGCAGGACGATCGCTTTCTTGACGATGGACTGGCACGCGGGGATGCCGAACAGCTTCGAGCGGATGGAATGACCGTTGACATGGAAAGCCCAGCCGGCCGGAACGAAATCTTCCCAGGGAAGGCCGGACGCCAGGCCGAACAGCTCGTCGAACGTCTGCGCCCGCCCACCGCCGATCTTCAGCAGGACCCGCTCGGCCGTCCGCAGCCACAGGTTGCAACGCGCCGCGAGGGCCGCGAAGTCCCCGGGGTCCGCGGCGACATCGGCCCTGCCGTCCGTGACGCGGATCCGCTCCGGTCCGATGCCGAGGGCCGCCAGCTCGTCTTTGACGGCGGATTCAAGGCCAAACAGCGTCGGGATCACGATTTCCATAAAAATAGCCTCACAGCGATCATGTCACGGACCGGATGTAGAATGTCACCGTCGTGGTGATGACGGCAAGCACCCATCCCCCGATGATGTCGGTCGCCCAGTGCATGTCGAGGTACAGCCTGCCGTACGCGGTGATGATCGCGTTTGCGTATAAAAGGACAAAGATCAAGGCCACGGCCCAGAACGGCAGGTACGGCAGGATGAACGCCGTCACCATGAAGGCCATCCCCATCGTCGACGCGGAATGCCCGCTCGGGTACGAGCCGGACGTCATGATCTTGTGTGCGGTGAGGTGCGGGGGGCGGGCGCGGATCGCCACCTGCTTGGTGAAGGTCACGACCGCCATCTGGAGCATGAGCGAGGAAATCAGGAACACACCGCTTTTCCAGTCTTTCCATACGAATCCGAGGATCATCGCTGCTGCGATGATCTGGATCGAGGCGGGCATCAGGTCGTTCAGCTGGTGCGAAAGCACCATGAACCTGCGGATCCGGATGTTGCGCGTCCGGTTGACGATATGGCGGATCCCGTAATTGAAGCGCTTGAGCCGGAGATAGAAAATATCGAGCGCGATGTATGCGGCGGCCAGGATCAATACCGGAACG
The DNA here is from genome assembly GCA_964507305.1 of uncultured Oscillospiraceae bacterium. Lineage (GTDB taxonomy): Bacteria > Bacillota > Clostridia > Saccharofermentanales > UBA5734 > JAQVYV01. The sequence goes on along the minus strand of CAZDPQ010000109.1, from coordinate 2,664 downwards.
GCAATCGACGTATGGCGTAAAAACTGGGTCATCCGCATTCTCCTTGCACTACGCAATAGTTTACCTTCCAGCCGCGGATTTGGCAAGAGTCCCGGTCCTTGCGCGGAGCCGGAACGGGACGTGCGTCCGGCCGTGGCGATCGCCGGCGGTGCCTTCCTCTCAGAGGATCCGGCGGACCGTCCGGATGACCGGGATCGCGGCGATGCCGGTCAGAGAGCCGGTCACGAGGGAAACCAGCATCAGGAAGGGAAGGTAGTAGAAAAGGATGTCCGTGCTGCCGAGCAGTGCCATGGCGACCGCGATCTGCCCGATGCTGTGGGCCACGGCGCCTCCCATGCTGATCCCGACCACGGAGAAGACCCTGCCGAGCCCTGCCGATAGCATGATCATGACGATCCAGGCGAGGATCGCGCCGCTCAGCGAAAAGAGGAGCGACACCGGCCCCGTGAAGAGCCCCATGACCAGGCACCGCGTGAGGATGATCGCCGCGGTGTCGGCCGGCCGGAGCATCAGGACCGCGAAGACGGTCACGATGTTCGCCAGCCCGAGCTTGACGCCGGGGACCGGCACCAGGAGGCCGACCGGAAAATAATTCTCCATGATGGAAAGGGCGATCGCGAGCGCGGTGAAAACGGCTGCGAAAGCGATCCTCCTGGCGGGCGACATGCCCGACGCATTTCTGTCCTGTGTGTTTCCGCCTCTCATCGTTCCCCTACTTGATGATCACATCGGGCGCGCTGTCGCTGTCATCGGCCGCTCCCGTGATGCGCACGAGCACCCCCGCAGGCACGCACGCGGCCACCTGCCCTCCGGCGGAGATGAACCCGGTGTTCACGCACACCCGGTCGGGGCAGTCGCTTTCGAGAAACCGGATCCTGCCGTCCTTCAGCAGGAGCTTGAAATGGATGCCATTCCGGCTGATCGCGATCAGGGGATCCCCCTGCGCGTCCTTGCTTTCGGAAAATGCATCGGTCCATGTGCCGATCTGCGGGCTGACATAGATCTGATTTCCGGTCTCGAGGTCATACCGCAGGATCACTTCGCCGCCCGCGACGATCTCGGCGGTGTTCCCCGTCTGCCTGCCCGCGAGCAGGATTTTGCCCCACAGCGCCAGGCTGAGGGCGGCGACGACCAGGACAATGAGGAGATCCCCCCATTTCATCCCGGAAAAAATCGTACCCGCCGATCCGCTCCGCTCCGGCGGCATGCCTGCCCGACGAAGGGTCATGCCGTCCCCTCCGCGCCGCCCGGCCCGGACTCCCCGGCCGCGGGCTTCATGATCTCCGCCGTCGTTTCTTCATACCATCCGATGAATTTCAGCAGCGGCAGTTCTCTGGAAAGCTGGTACAGGACCAGCAAAGCCCTGCGGTCGTCACGCCGCGCCGAAATGTCTGCCCAGAAGCTGTATTCCCAGGGACGGTCCGGCACGGGCCTTGATTGGATCTTAGTCAGGTTCAGGCCTCTCTCGGCGATCGCGTCGAGCACATGGGACAGCGAGCCGCTGCGGTGCGGGAGCCTGAAGGCGATGCTGAGGCGGTCGGCGCCGGGCGTGATGACCGGCTGCTTCATGACTCCCACGAACCGCGTCTGGTTGTGGGCGGAGTCGTTGATGTCGTCATCGAGTACGGCAAGGCCGTTGACGGCGCATGCCTCGGCCGAGGCGATCGCGCAGCATGTCGGATCGCCGAGCTCGGCAAGCCGCTGCACCGCGGCCGCCGTGCTGCCGACGGGGACGCGGGCCATGCCCGCCGCCCGGATGAACCGGGAGCACTGGGAGAGCGCCTGGGGATGGGACAGCACGGTCCGGAGCATCCCGACACTGCTGCCCGGCAGGACCACGAGCCGGTGGCGGATCGGGACCGCGATGGACCGGACGATGAAATAGGGTTTCTCCGTGAGAAGGTCGTAGACGTCGTTGACGGTACCGGCCGTCGTATTGTCGAGCGGCAGGAGCGCGATGCCGCATTCGCCGCTTTCGAGGCGTGCGAGGCACTCTTCGAACGTCTCCCCGGGAAGGATCTCCGATCCGGGGAAAGCCGCCGCGGCCGTCAGATGGGAATACGAACCCGATGTCCCCAGGCAGCAGACCTTCATCCCCTGCGGGAGTGCCTGCGCGGCGCCGCCGATCATGGCGCCGGGCTCCCATCCGGGATCGCCGTCCATGGTCAGGTCGTACTGCACTTCCCGGGAGACCCGGATGATGCCGTTGATGAGCGAGACGATCCGGTCTTTCATATCCGGCGGGAAATGCGCGGCGGCGTGCTCGACCACGGCCTGTTCCCGGTCGGGGTCATAGACCGGAAGGCGGTTTGCGCGCTTATACCGCGCCACCGCCTCCGAGCATTGGAACCTGCGGGCAAGGCTCCGCATGATCCCGCCGTCCAGACTGCGGATCCGATCGCGCTGCTTCTGCAGGTCGTTTTCCTCCCGTGGTTTCATTCCGTGACCCTTTCCGCGGCAGCCGCCGTGGCTCACCGCCTGATCATGTGCCGTTCGATCGCGTCGCAGAGGATCTGCACCGCCCGTTCGTAGCCCCGGATGCCGAGCCCCTTGACCTGGGCGATGCACGCGGGCGATATCACCGAGATCCGGCGGAATTCTTCCCGCGCGGCGATATCCGAGATATGGATCTCGACCGCCGGCAGCCCGCAGAGCTCGAGCGCG
>CAZDPQ010000108.1:0-8579 GCA_964507305.1 uncultured Oscillospiraceae bacterium | reverse complement strand
GACTCTCACTGCCGTCCCCACCCTGCCCGCCCTCACCCATCCGCCCACCTCTACTCCCGAGCCCGTTTTCACGCCCTCGCCTACTTTTACCCTCCAACCGACGCCACCTCCGCCAGTGCCGGCCTTCGAACACATTCTCTGGATTGTGCTGGAAAACAAAGATTTCAGCCAGGTGATCGGCAATGAAAAGATGCCTTTTTTCAACCGTCTGGCAGCCGAAAATACACTTCTCACCAATGCCTATGCCGTGGCACATCCCAGCCTTCCCAATTACCTGGCGCTCATCGGCGGCGACACCTTTGGCATCACCCGTAACTGCGAAGATTGCTTTATGGACGCCACCTCCCTACCCGACCTGATCGAAGCTTCAGGCCGCCAGTGGAAGACCTACCAGGAATCGATGCCCGCACCCTGTTTCATAGGTAGTCAGGGAGAGTATGCACAGAAGCACAATCCGTTCATATACTTCAACGCCATTCGGTTGAATGAACAACGTTGCTCCTCTCATGTGGTGCCGCTGGATCAGCTGACCGAAGACCTGGCCCGGCAGAACCTGCCCGATTTCGCCTTCATCACCCCCAACCTGTGTCACTCCGGCCACGATTGCGACCCTGCAGAAATGGATACCTGGCTCCAGTCCCTCTTCGAAAGATTATTCCAGTCGGGAGCACTGGGCGAGCAATACCTCATCGTCCTTACTTTTGACGAGGCCTCAGGTGACGATTCCACCGGTTGCTGCGGCCTGCCCGCCAAAGCCGGAGGGCGCATTGCCACCCTGTTGATTTCTCCTCAGGCCCGCCCCCATTTTGAAGACAGCATCCCCTATTCCCATTACTCCCTGTTGAAGACGATCTCCACGGCCTGGGGCCTGCCATTCCTTGGCCAGGCTGCCAGCCCTGAAACCGAGGTCATCCTGGCTCCCTGGCTCACCACAGAAGCCGATGCCACCCTGTTCGCAGGCGCGGGAGATATTACGGTTTGCGGGCACCCCGGCGACGATATTACTGCCCGCCTTCTCGATCAATTCCCCGAAGCAGCCCTGTTCACCACCGGTGACAATTCCAACGAAGAAGGCACCCCCGAACAGTACCAGAAATGTTTTGCACCCGCCTGGGGAAGGCACCTGGAGCGCATCCACCCCAGCCCGGGTAATCACGATTATCAGACCGAAAACGGCGCCGCCTATCATGCTTTTTTTGGCCCTGCTGCCGGTGAACCCGGGGAGGGTTACTACAGCTACGATCTCGCCGGATGGCACATCATTGCCCTCAACGGCAATTGTGCGGCGGTGGGAGGGTGCGGCCCCGATTCTCCCCAGGTGCAATGGCTGCAGGCCGATCTGGCCGCTCACCCGGCGCATTGTACCCTGGCATACTGGCATCAGCCGCGCTTCAGTTCAGGCCTGCATGGCAACAGTGAAGCCACCCTGGAATTCTGGCGCGCCCTCTATGAAGCCCACGCCGAGATCATCCTCAACGGGCACGATCACCTTTACGAGCGCTTCGCCCCGCAAGACCCCGATGGCAATCTCGATGCGGTAAACGGCATTCGGCAGTTCACAGTGGGAACCGGCGGGGCCTTTTACCGCCCGGCCGGGCCTCTTCCTGCCCCAAACAGTGAACGCCTGATCCTGAATACTTTTGGGGTGCTTAAATTGACCCTCCTGGAAGACGGCTATCGCTGGCGCTTCCTCCCGGAACCCGGCCGCCCGTATACTGACCAGGGAGAAGGGAAGTGCCATTAAATCACTCTGCGGTTTTCTCAAAGAATTATTCGCGCCGATAGGCTTTAAGCAGAGCCGCCGGAGCACTGGCATTGCGCCCGGCGATGATTAGCGCCAGAATGGTAACCAGGTACGGCAACGCCAGAAAAAGCTCATAGGGCAGCTGTAAGCCCATCGTTTGCAGTCGCAGTTGCAGTGCGGCCACCCCGCCAAAGATCAATGCTCCCCAGAGCACACCCGCCGCCCGCCAGTTGGCAAAAATGATCAACGCGATACACACCCACCCGCGCCCGGCAACAATGCCATACGTAAATGCACCCAGCTGGGCCAGTGAAAGAAACGCCCCTCCGCCAGCCATGAGGCCCCCGCCGATCATCAATGCCAGGGTGCGAATTTGATATACATCCAGCCCGGCGGCGTCAGCCGCCTCGGGGTTCTCTCCCACTGCCCGCACATTCAGGCCAAAACGCGTGCGATGAAGCACCCACCCGGTGAGCGGAATCAGCAGGAAAGCCACATACGTCAGACCATGCTGATTGATCACTGGCCCCAGAAAGTTCGAGTCAGGCAGGATGGAAAGCGATTGAAACGGCGTAATCGAAGGCGGAACTTTGGGTTCACCAAAAATCAACCGAAAACCGAAGAGAGAGAATCCTGTCCACAGCAGGGTCATCCCCAACCCGGCCACATGCTGGTTTACCCCCAGGCGCACCGCAAGCAGGGCCATCAGCCAGCCCGAAAGCATTCCCACCAGCACGGCCGTGAAAAAACCCAGCCATAGAGAACCGCTCTTTGAGGCAACCGTGAACCCTATAAAAGCCCCGAGGAACATCGTCCCCTCGATGCCAAGATTGAGCACTCCTGAGCGTTCACTGAACAATTCTCCCAGAGTGCCAAAGATCAAAGGTGTGGCCACGCGAAGTGTGGCTGCCACCCACCCGACCAGAAAAATTTCCATGGGTCTAGGCCCTCCGCAAGCGGTAGTTTTGCAAGACAAACAGACTCAGCGTCACCAGCAGAAGGATGGCCTGCACCACCGTTCCCAGGTACACGGGCACCCCCAGCGCCCGGCTCAGGCTCTGCGCACCAGTATCGATCAACCCGATAAAGAAAGCCGCCAGCCCCACCCCGAAGGGATGGAGCCCTCCCAGGGTAGCGATAATAATCCCGCTGTATCCCAGCCCATCCGAAATGGACTCGATCAAATGAAAGTGAATCCCGGCCACTTCACCCACTCCGGCCAGCCCCGCGATCCCTCCGCTGATGAGCGCCGCAACGAGCATCGTGCGGTTGACATTTAAACCGGCAAATTGTGCAGCTTTCTTCCCCAACCCCACGGCCCGCATCCGCAGCCCCAGCGGGGTATGTTGAAGCACAAACCACTCGATAACAATCACCGCCAACCCCACCACAAAGCCAAAATGAAGCCGTGCACGGGGTAGCAACCGAAAATAGTGGGCCCCCTGAGCAATCTCCGGGCTTTGCGGCCACATGGAAACCGGACTGCGCCATGGGCCATTGAGCAGGTAGCTTACAAGAAAGAGGATCACCGAATTGAGCAACAGCGTGGTTACTACTTCGTCCACATTCAGGCGCGTTTTAAGGATCGCCGGGCCAAATGCCCACACCACTCCAGCGAGGAAGCCCCCCGCCATCATCAGAGGAATGCCTGCTACAGGTGAAACACCTCCGAGAAACATCCCAAGCCAGGCCCCGGCCATAGCCCCGGCGTACAGTTGGCCTTCTGCGCCAATGTTCCAGTACCCTGCTGAAAAGGCAAAAGCCACTGATGCCCCCGTGAGTAAAAGCGGGGTGGATTTCACCAACACCTCAATCAGAGCAACTCTTGAAGATAACGGGGCGATCAGGAAGTAATAATAAACCTTCAACGGATCAGCCCCGGCCCACAACACCAGCAGGGTGGTCAGTAAAAAGGTCACCAACAGAGCAATCAGCGGGATCAGCGGTCGAAACCAGAGCGGCGCACTGACCCGTTCCAGGCGAAATTTAACCACGGTCGGCCTCCTTGACGGAGCTTCTTTTCAACGGGGTACCTGCCATCATTAAACCAATTTGCTCTACTGTCGCCTCACGCGTGTTTAAAATACCCATCAGTTTCCCCTCAAACAGTACTGCGATACGGTCAGCCAGGGCGAAAATCTCATCCAGGTCTTCTGAAATGAGCAGCACCGCCGCACCCCGGGCGCGTTGTTCAAGAAGCCTGCCGCGCACGTAATCTGTTGCCCCCACATCCAGGCCGCGCGTGGGTTGTGATGCGATCACCACAAGCGGGTTGCGCGACAGACTGCGCGCCAGAAGCACCTTCTGCATATTTCCTCCCGAAAGTGTGCGAATGGGTGTTTCTGGCAATGCTTTGATTTGATACTCTGCAATTAACCGCTCTGCATTCCTGCGAACGGCATTTCGATCCAGAACGCCATGGCGGGAAAAATGTTCCAGCTGGTCAAGCACCAGGTTATCGGCCACGCTCAACTCACCCACCAGGCAGGCATGGCGGTCTTCAGGGATTCGCCCCACACCGGCACGGGTAAGCTCGGCAGGTGAAGCGCCAGTCACTTCCTGCGCTCCCACCCAGATGCGCCCCGACTCAGGCTGGAGCATTCCCGAGAGCACCTCTCCCAGTTCCGCCTGGCCATTCCCCGAAACCCCGGCCACACCAAGCACTTCGCCAGCCTGCACCTCAAAAGAAAGATGGTGTAGCCTCACCACGCCTTTGCGGCTTTTGACGTTCAATCCCTCCACCCGCAATAACACCCCGGTAGAAGGACGCTCTCCCTGACGATGTACTCCGAAGGTTTCGCGTCCCACCATCAGGCGGGCCAGTTCAGACGGGGTGGTCTGGCTCTTTTCTACCGTGCCCACTGCACGCCCATCGCGCAGAACCGTCACACGGTCACAGACCGTCATCACCTCATGCAATTTATGGCTGATAAAGACCACCGAAATCCCCTCACGGCGCAAACGGTCAAGCACCTCAAACAGCGCCTGCACCTCCTGCGGCACCAGCACAGCCGTAGGCTCATCCAGAATTAACACCCGGGCATGGCGTGCGAGCGCCTTAAGGATTTCCACCCGTTGCTGTTCCCCCACCGAGAGCTGACCCACCGGCGTACCCGCCTTCACCGGAATCCCCAGCCGCCCCGATAGGGCCTCCACCTTGGTCTCAATCTGCTGTAGATCAAGCAGGCTCCCGCTTTCGCCGAGCGTGATGTTTTCTGCCACGGTCAGGGTAGGCACCAGGGTGAAGTGCTGAGTCACCATTCCAATTCCTGCACGGATAGCATCGCGCGGCGAGTGAATCCGCACCGGTTTACCACCGATCAGAATTTCCCCCTCATCCGGAGTGTACAATCCATACAAAATGCGCATCAAGGTAGTCTTCCCGGCGCCGTTCTCACCCAGCAAGGCATGGATTTCACCCACTTTAAGCTCAAAATCAATCCCGTCGTTGGCGACCAGGCCACCAAACCGCTTCACAATCCCCTGCATCTGAACTGCAAACATGCACACTCCACATGGGCGCTGCTCCCGAAAGCCCTGGGGAGCAGCGCCAAGTAAAATCCCGGGAATAGCAAACCCGAAGGCTAATTCACCGCCGCCGGCGGAGCTTCATCGATATCGACGCGGAAGGTTCCTTTTTTGATCTCTTCCAATCGGGCGTTAACCCTGCTTACCAGCTCCGGGGGCAGCTTGCTCTCGGTTGCATGGAATGGGGCCAGGCTTGCCCCTCCTTTGCCAATCATACTGAAATCTTTCAAATCCTGCGCGGTAAAGGTGCCCGCCTCTACCTGCTTGATAAGGTATTCAACCGTAGGCTCCATGTTCCACACCGCACTGCTCACCACCAGATCAGGAGCCAGTTCATTCTGGTCACTCATATTGCCGAAAGCCCATACCCCCTTTTCTTTGGCGGCTTCGATCACCCCAAAACGCTCGGCAAAAAGCACATCCGCGCCGCTATCCACCTGGGCCAGGGCCGCTTCTTTGGCCTGGGCCGGGTCAAACCAGCTATTGATAAACGTCACCAGAACTTTCGCCTTCGGGTTGGTCTCTTTAGCCCCGGCAATAAATGCGTTTACAATGCGGTTGACCTCTGGCACGGGGTACCCTCCCACCACCCCGATGGTATTGCTCCTGGTGAGACCACCCGCCAGCATTCCCAGCAGGTAGGCCGGTTCATGAATCCAGTTATCGAAAACCGCCAGATTCGGTTCGCTCGGCCCGAAACCCGAACCAAAGGCAAAGGCAATCTCCGGGAAATCAATCGCCACCCGCCTGACGGCCTCCTCATTTCCAAAGGCATCCCCCATGATCAGGTCGGGTTTTTGTTGCTCACACACCTCACGCAGAATGCGCTCCATATCCCCGGAATAGCCAATATCCTCGGTGTAGGTATACTCGATTTTCCCCGCATCCCGGGCTTTGACTAAAGCCTGATGAATCACCCCGTCCCAGGGTTCCTCGATGGGTGTGGCAAAAGCGCCAAACACTTTCAACTTCTGCGGCCCACTGCTCTGAGTCGGAGTAGCCGCGGGGGCACAGGCAGAGAACACCAGGCTCAAAATCACCCCCATGCACATCCATCTCAACCACTTTTTGATCATTGCACGCTCCTCTTTTCTTCTTTGGTTTTTGCTGCGGTGTGACATTCGCCAATCACCGATTCGCTCTCTGCCTGATATTCATTCCCTTCCGAAATGCTTTTCCCCTCCCCCAGACCAATCAGCCCTATTGTAGAGAATCCTTTCGAGCCGGTCAAGGCACATTGGGGTAATGATTTTTCCTCCCTTCTCTTTAGAGACGGGGGCGACTCAATGCCAATTTTTATTCTCGTTCTATAATGAAGAGGCTTCCATTTCTTTATTATCTCAAGAGGTTTTTCTATGTCCACCCCCAACCCTGTTCCGCACCGATATCAGAATTTCTCCGTGGCCATTTATGCACGCGTGTACGAAGTGCTCCAGATGCGCGATCTGGAGTGGCTCAGGGAACGCTTTGAGGTGATGAACCGATTTGTCCGGGTCAATAAAGTGTACCTGGAAACCCACCGCGACTGGATCGTAGTGGACGAAGACACCCTGGTGAAAGCCAAACAATTCTTCGCTGAGCGCGGGATTCAAACCTCCGGTGGCATTACGATCACCGTCAATGAACGCAATCGCTTTCAAACCTACTGCTATACTAACCCGGAGCATCGTCAGAAGCTTAAAGAGGTAGTGGAATTTACCGCCCGGCACTTCGATGAATTGATCCTCGATGACTTCTTCTTCACCAATTGCAAATGCCCTTCCTGCATTGCCGCCAAAGGATCCAAAAGCTGGACGCGCTTCCGCCTCGATCTGCTCGATGAAGCAGCCAGGGAACTGATCATCGCCCCTGCTCGAAAAACCAACCCGAACATCACCCTGATTATCAAATACCCCAACTGGTATGAACACTTTCAGGGGCTGGGCTTCAACCTTGAAACCGAACCCCGGCTCTTCGATAAACTTTATACCGGCACCGAAACGCGCGACGCCGTCCTGGGGAACCAGCATCTGCAGCCCTATCACGGTTACTCGATCTTCCGATACTTTGAGAACCTCAAACCCGGGGCCAATGCCGGCGGCTGGGTCGACACCGGTGGCATGCGCACCCTCGACCGGTACGCCGAACAGCTCTGGCTTACGCTCTTCGCCAAAGCCCCCGAAATCACCCTCTTTGATTTTCTCCAGCTCCAGCGCCCCATTCAGCTCTCAGACCGCGCCCCCTGGCAGGGGAAGCAAACCAGTTTCGATTTCGATGAGGCTCTGGGTCCGGCAATGACCTCGCCATGGTCCATCGCGCCCGGAACTACCATCGCCCTGGCCGCCGGATACGTTTTCCAGAAGGTGGATTCCTTCCTCGGGCAGCTGGGTAAACCGCGCGGCATCCCCTGTTATAAACCTTACCACTCCACCGGTGAGGATTTTCTCCACAGCTACCTGGGCATGCTGGGCATCCCCATTGAAATCGTCCCGGACTTTCCCAGAGAAGCCAACCTCATCCTTCTCACCGAATCCGCCCGGCACGATCCCGCCATCGTGGAGAAAATCAAACAGCAGTTGATGGATGGGAAGAAAGTCGTCATCACCTCGGGGTTGCTGCGTGCGTTGCAGGGCAAGGGCATCGAAGACATCGTCGAACTGGAAATAACCGACCGAAAAGCCACCGTCAAGGACTTTTTAATCGGTTGGAATCAAGTTCACACGGCCAGTCAACCCGTCACTATTCCCCAGATTCAATACCTGACCAACGATTCCTGGGAAGAAGTTTCCGGCTTAACCGGCGTGAACGGGTACCCCCTTTTCCACTCCGCATCTTATGGCCGGGGGACGCTCTACGTCCTGACCATTCCCGATGTTTTTGGAGAACTTTATCATCTCCCGGCAGGGGTGCTCAACCGCATCCGGGAAACCCTCCTCCAAGACCTGCCCCTCCGGCTGGAAGGCCCGTCTCAGGTGGCTCTATTCGTTTACGACAATGACACCTTCATCGTCGAATCATTCCTGCCTGAAGATCAGCTGATCAGTGTACTCGTCCCGGAGCGGTTCACGCACCTGCAAGACCTGGTCAGCGGCGAGAGGCTGACCGGAGAACCGCGTTTGAACTGGCGCCGAGAACCCTCCGGTTGGAAATCCATTGACCTGAAGCTTAAACCGCATTCCTACCGCGTATTCCGCCTCGAAACCACCCCTGCATAAAGCAACACCGGGGGCTGGTCAGCTCATCAACGCGCCTGGCCAGCCCCCGGTTTCTTTCATCTCCTCAGGAACGGAAAATCAAAAATTTACTGAACACAAAATTCCAGGCCAGG
>CAZDPQ010000107.1:0-8590 GCA_964507305.1 uncultured Oscillospiraceae bacterium | reverse complement strand
GAACAGAAGCTGCATGCGGGTGTAGTTCAATGGCAGAACCTCAGCCTTCCAAGCTGATCGCGTGGGTCCGATTCCCATCACCCGCTCCACAGAACGCGGCGGTCCACCGGCCGCTCTTCTTATTTGGGGGTCTATAGCTCAGTTGGATAGAGCAACAGCCTTCTAAGCTGTGGGCCGGAGGTTCGAGTCCTCTTAGACTCACCAGAGAATCACGCAGCCGCCTTCGAAGAGAGCTGCGTGATTCTTTTTTATGCAGATCCCGCATGAGATCACGCATACGACGCCCGAAAGGAAGCAGCGCGGAAACCTTCGCCGAAGCTGTCTGTCCGGATGTTGAAAAACCGGCAATAATGCTATAATGATTCACGATGAAACTTTCCCGGAGGAGCAGATGGCGAAAAACGCAGAGTACGGCAACGAAAGCATATCCTCATTGAAAGGCGCGGAGCGTGTCCGGCTGAGGCCAGGTGTGATCTTCGGCTCTGACGGCATCGAAGGGTGCGAGCACTCATTTTTCGAGATCCTGTCCAACTCGATCGATGAAGCACGCGAAGGCTACGGCAGCCTTATCGAGGTCAAGCGCTACAAGGACGGCTCCCTCGAGGTAAGGGATTCCGGGCGGGGCATCCCGCTGGATTTCAACCCCAAGGAAGGCCGCTACAATTGGGAACTGGTCTACTGCGAGCTGTATGCCGGAGGCAAATACAACAACCTCTCGGGCGAAAACTACGAATACAGCCTTGGCCTCAACGGCCTGGGCGCCTGTGCCACCCAATACGCATCCGAATATTTCGATGTGGAGGTTTTCCGGGACGGATACCGCTACACGATCCGCTTCCTCAAAGGGGAAGCAGCCGGCGAATTGGTCAAGGAGCCGGTCAAATCGCGTAAGACCGGTACGGTCCAGAAGTGGAAGCCTGACAGCGAAGTATTCACGGACATCGCACTGTCATCCGAATATTTCAACCGCACCCTGATGCAGCAGGCGATCGTCAACGCAGGCGTCCGTTTCAAGTTCACGGACGAGATCACATCGACCGTTAAGGAGTTTTATTATCCCGAAGGAGTGCTTGGATATGTCCGGGAGCTCGACGCGCAGAAGGGATTCACGCAGCCCGTGCTCCTCGAAGGGGCCGGCAAAGGGCGTGACCGGGCCGACAAGCCGGATTACAAGCTCAAGCTTTCCGTCGCGTTCTGCTTCAACAATGAGATCAACGCGCTCGAATATTTTCACAATTCCAGCTGGCTGGAGCACGGCGGATCGCCGGACAAGGCTGTCCGACAGGCCCTGACGTCCGAGATCGACCGCCAGATACGCCTCCGGGGCAAATATAAGGCGGACGAGAGCAAGATCACCTTTGCCGATATCGAAGACAGCCTGATCCTTGTCAGCAGTTCCTTTTCGACCCAGACAAGCTATGAGAACCAGACGAAAAAAGCGATCAACAATAAGTTCATCCAGGATTTCATGACGGATTTCCTCCGACAGAAGCTTGAAGTCTATTTTATCGAGAACAAGGCCGATGCCGACCGGCTGGTCGAACAGGTCCTTGCGAACAAGAGAAGCCGGGAGAGCGCCGAAAAGCAAAGGGTCAATCTGAAGAAGAAGCTGATGGGAAACATGGATCTTGCCGGAAAGGTCAAGAAATTCGTGGACTGCCGTTCCAGAGACACCGCCGAGAGGGAACTGTATATCGTGGAGGGCGATTCCGCGCTCGGTTCGTGCAAGCAGGGGAGAGACGCCTCATTCCAGGCGATCATCCCCGTCCGCGGCAAAATCCTCAACTGCCTGAAGGCGGATTACGAGAACATTTTCAAAAACGAGATCATCACCGACCTGATCAAAGTCCTGGGATGCGGCGTGGAGATCCATACCAAGCACAACAAGGACCTGTCGGCTTTTGACTTCGACAGCCTGCGCTGGAACAAAGTCATCATCTGCACCGACGCGGATGTCGACGGTTTCCAGATCAGGACGCTGATCCTGACGATGCTGTACCGGCTCGTACCCACGATCATCGAACGGGGCCGCGTCTATATCGCAGAATCCCCGCTGTTCGAAATCACGGCGGTCCGGAAATCCCAGAAAAAAGACGGAGCGGGCGAGGAGACCTATTTCGCCTACAATGAAAAGGAAAAAGCAGAGATCCTTCGTTCGATCCCGGATTGCCGCGTCACGATCCAGCGTTCGAAAGGGCTGGGCGAGAACGAGCCGGAGATGATGTGGAAAACCACCATGGATCCGGCCTCCCGCCGGCTGATCCAGGTCCTTCCGGAAGAAGCTTCCCGCATGGCATGCGTTTTCGAGATGCTTCTGGGCGACAACCTCGAATCCCGAAAACAGTTTATCGAAGAATTCGGCTATCTGTATCTGCAGGATCTCGATCTCGAATAGCCGGAAGCAGACAGCTAAATACAGGAGAGAGCCTATATAATGAAAAGCAGCAAAGACGATCCAAAAAAAAGAACGGAAGCGGACCGCAGCGAAAGCGGCGGGACCGGGCACATTGCCATCCATCCCATCACCAGCGTTCTGGAGAAAAACTACATGCCGTACGCGATGAGCGTCATCGTTTCCCGCGCGATCCCGGAGATCGACGGCTTCAAGCCGGCGCACCGGAAATTGCTCTACACGATGTATAAAATGGGTCTCCTGACGGGTAAAAGGACGAAATCAGCCAATGTCGTCGGCCAGACGATGAAGCTCAATCCGCACGGCGATGCCGCGATTTATGAGACACTGGTCCGGCTGACACGGGGCAACGCATCATTGCTTCACCCGTACATCGACTCCAAGGGGAATTTCGGCAAACAATACTCGCGGGACATGGCGTATGCCGCCGCCCGCTACACGGAGGTCAAGCTGGATCCGATCTGCGAGGAGCTGTTCCGAAGCCTTGAGAAAGAATCCGTCGATTTCGTCGACAATTATGACAGCACGATGCAGGAGCCGACCCTGCTTCCCGCGACCTTCCCGAGCATCCTTGTCAATGCCAACCAGGGCATCGCCGTTGGAATGGCCAGCCAGATCTGTTCCTTCAACCTGAAGGAAGTGTGCCTGGCCGCCATCGAATACATCCGGGACCCCGGCGCCGACATTCTTGAGATCATGCCGGCACCGGACTTCGAATCCGGCGCGGAGATCCTCTGCAGCAGACGCCAGATGCGTCAGATCTACGACACCGGGCGGGGCAGCTTCAAGCTTAGGGCCAAATACGCCATCGACCGGAAGAACGGGATCATCGAGATCCTGGAGATCCCGTATGTCTCGACGATCGAGAAGATCATCGAGGAGATCACGGATCTTGTCAAAAGCGGGCGCATCAAAGAAATCAACGATGTCCGCGATGAGTCAGACAAGGAAGGCTTCAAAATCACGATCGATTACCGAAGGTCTGCGGATCCCGAAGCCCTTGTCATGAAGCTTTTCCGGTTTACCGAGATGGAAAAGACCTTCAGCTGCAACTTCAACATTCTCATCAACGGCAGGCCGCGTGTGCTCGGAGTCCGCCAGATCCTGGGCGAGTGGACATCCTGGCGGCGATCCTGTACACGAAAGGAAACCGCCTTCGACCTTGAGAAGAAGCGGGAAAAGCTCCATCTGCTGGCCGGCCTCGAGAAGATCCTCCTGGACATCGACCTCGCGGTCCGGATCATCCGGGAGACCGCCCTGGCCGCGGATGTCGTCCCCAACCTGATGCGAGGATTCGGCATCGACGAAATCCAGGCGGACTTTGTGGCGGACATCCGGCTGCGGAATCTGAACAGGGAATACATCCTGGACAAGACCGCCGACCTCAAAAATCTGCGCAGGGAGATCCGTGAACTCGAAGGCGTGCTGGAGGATCCCGAAAAGATCGATGAACGGATCATCGGGGATCTCCGCAGCGTGATCAACCGTTATGCAAAGCCCCGCAGGACGGAGATCATCGACGAAGACGGCGCCGCCGGATTCGACGAACAGATCATGATCGACGATTACCGGCTCAAGCTGTTCCTCACCGAACACGGCTACCTCAAGAAACTCCCGCTTACCTCGCTGCGCAGCGCCGGCGAACTGAAAACGAAAGAAGACGACCGGATCATCCTGGAAATCGAATGCGGCAACAAATCGGATGTCCTGTTTTTCTCAGACCGCTGCGCCGTGTACAAGTGCAAGGCATATGAGATCAAAGACCACAAGCCCGCGGATCTCGGCGAGTATCTGACCAACCTCCTGTCCCTTGAGGAGAACGAGAAAATCCTGTTCATGCACAGCACGACCGATTATGAAGGCACGCTCCTGATCGGATTCGAAAACGGCAAAGCGGCCAGGATCGACATGAAGTCGTATGAGACGAAGACAAACCGCAAGAAGCTGGTCAACGCGTTCAGCGACCAGGCAAAGATCACGGCGATGTTTTATCTGACGGAGGACCGGGAATTCGCGGTCACGAGCAGCATCGGCAAAATGCTGGTCTTCAGCAGCGCGAAAATCCCGCTCAAGTCCACGCGAACCAACAATGGGATCCAGATCATGCTGTCGAAGAAGGGAAGCATCATGAGCCGGATGGTGCCGCTCGAGGCATCGGGGATCACGAACGCTGCCTACTACAGGAACAAGACGCTGCCCGCCGTCGGATATTATGTCAAGGAAGGAACCATGGCCAGCCAGCAGATCGAGCTCGGGACCGGAGCGGATCCGGAACCATAGAGGATCTTCGATGTTCAGAAAGACCTATGTGCGCGATCCGCGTTTCACGGAGCGGTACGCAAAATTCAAGAAACGCCTCGCGGCAGTGCTGAAAGCCGCGGCCGCGGCCGCATTGTCGGCAGCGCTCCTTGCCGCGGCAGGCTACGGGATCGTTTCCTTGACATCCCTTCGGATCCAGAAGCAATACGACCGGTTCACGGAAGATTGTGACAGGGGGGATTACTCTGCGGCCATCGCCGTCTACCGGAATATCCACGAAATCGTCCTCGCGGATTCCGCCTGGCGGTTCAACCGCCAGGTCTTCCGTTCCATCATGCTGCGGATCGAAGACAGGATCGATGCGATGCTGGCTGTCCCATTCACGGCTTTGACCCGGAATCAGCGCCCCTTATCCGGAACGGAACAGAAAATGCTGAACGATTTCGGCGAAGTCACAGTGATGAAAATGTCCAGGCTGATCGATTCGTATCTCAAGGATTTCATCATGGGAAAAGAAGAAGAAAGCCATGTCGCATTCACATTCGCCGAATTGAAAAAGGTCGAACCGGTCGCCGACCTTGCAGCACTGTATGAACCGCAGATCCCCGCAATCGGCGGGTTTTCGCAGACCATGATCCGGATCGATGCCATGCGCGCGGACCGTTCGTATACCGATGCGATCCGACTGGTTTCGGATGAAGAAGGGAAGCAGTCCGGTTTTGTCCGTGAATATCTATCTTCGTATCTGAAAAGCCTCAAGGAAGAGGCATATCCGATCCTTCTCGGCGAGATCGATGTCATGATGTCAAGGGGTAAATATTACTCTGCGCGCAGCCTTCTGGAAGAGGTCATGCCGTTTTTCCCGTCCGATGCCGACCTTGAAGCTAGCAACAACACTTGCAAGGAGCATACAAGCCAGAAACTGACGCTGTACACGAAACCCGTCGAACATATCGCCGTGCGGCCGCTCATCAGCACGCCGGGATTCCGTTTTGACCGGGACGAATATGCAAAAACCGCGGAAGATCTGATGCTGACCGCCGGAGAATTCAGCCGGATCCTTCAGGAGCTCTACGCGAACGGCTATGTCCTCATCGACATCGAATCGCTGACCGATGCGAAAGGGATCTACGCTCCGATCAAGGTGCCGGAAGGCAAAAAGCCCCTGATCCTGAGCATCGAGGGACTGAACTATTACGCGTCCAGAAGACTGACCGGAAATTCCTTCAACCTCGCACTTGACGGACAGGGGAATGTCGTATCGGAATATGCCGGCGCCGACGGCAGGACTGTCACAGACCGGAACGGGGAAGCGATCGGGATCCTGGAACAGTTCGTCGAAAAACACCCTGATTTCTCTTTTGACGGAGCCAGGGGGAATATTTCCCTCACGGGATTTGAATGCATTTTCGGCTATGTGACAGAAGAAGACCAGGTCGACGACCGGTCGTCGCAATATCTTGCCCTCGGCCTCGGGAACTTCAGCATCACCGGGGCGCAGATCGACGAAAACCGCAAGGCGGCACTCGGCGTCATCGAAGCCCTCGCCGCCGGGGGCTGGACCTTTTCATCCTCCACCTACGGCAACATCACGGTCAGCGATGCGACTCTCGTGCAGGTGCAGGCGGATACGGAGAAATGGAAAGCCCAGGTGGGGAAACTCGTAGGGGCTGCCAGGGTCCTTCTGTTCCCGAACGGCGGAGTCGTCGGCAGCAAGGATCCGCGGGGCGCGTTCCTGATCGGGGAGGGCTTTGTGATCCAGTGCGGGATCGGTCCGACCGCGTACTTCAACGCCGGGACACAGGACCTTTTCATGGACCGGATCGCCCTGAATGGATATGCTCTGAGGCATTATGACCTGTCGAGGTTCTTCGATGTCAGGAAAGTCTATGACCCATCGAGGACGAAAACGCTGCCGTGAGGCAGCGCCGGCTTACTTGAGGAAAAACTCCTTGTAAAGCTCCCTGACCGCGTAATTGCAGTATTCGTCCCGTATCCCGAAGATGACACTGATCTCCGAGGCGCCCTGGTCGATCACCTCGAGGTTGATGCCGGCGCGGCTCAGGCAGTTGGCGGCTCTGGCGGTCACGCCGACCGTATGCGCCATTGCTTCGCCGACGATCATGACGAGAGCGAGATCGCGGCTGACGCTGACTTTTTCGATCCCGAGCTCCTCGACGAACCGGCGGACCATGCGCTCTTCCTTCTCATAAGGAAGATTGGCGCCCTTGACGATGATGGAGATGGAATCGATCCCGGACGGCATATGCTCGAAGGGGATGCCCTCGTCCGCGAATACCTGGAGGATCCGGAGGACGAAGCCGATCTCGCGGTTCATCAGGTACTTGCTCAGATTGATGTTGACAAAGCCTTTGGCGCCCGCGATCCCGGTCACCATCCCTTCGAAATTGATCCTTGTTTTCACAATCAGCGTCCCGGCGGATTTGGGGTTGTTGGTATTGCGGATGTGGACGGGGATCGATTTCTTGTATGCGGGGGAGAGCGCCTCTTCGTGAAGGACGGAAAAGCCCGCGTAGGCAAGCTCCCGCATCTCATCATAGGTGATCTCCTTCATCGGATAGGGATTTGCGACCAGTGCGGGATTGACGGCGTAGACGGCATCGACGTCGGTCCAGTTCTCATAGACCTCGACACCGAGCGCCGCCGCAAGGATCGAACCGGTGATGTCCGACCCGCCGCGGGGAAAGGTCACGACGTCGCCGGCCTTCGTATAGCCGAAAAAACCGGGGAAAACGATGATGCCGGGGATGCCGGCGATCGACGCGAGGTTGTCATATGTTTCGGGGAGCACCTGGGCGTTCCCGAATTCGTCCGTCAGGAAGAGGCCCGCGTCGCGCGGATTGAGGTATTTGGCATATTTGCCGATGCTGCAGAGATATGCGGTCACGATGCGCGCGCAGTTGTCTTCACCGGCTGCCTTGACACAGTCGAGGTATTTCCCCGGATCGGCGGTGTCGCCGGCGGCGCGACTGCGGAGGTCGCTCTCGATGTCCTCAAGTACATAGGGGTCCAGCTCGAGGTCCGACGCGATGGAATTGAACCGGTCGATCACTTCATACAATTCCCTCTGGAAATCCCTGCCCGCGATAGCCACTTCGGCGAGCCGTATCAGCAGGTCGGTGATTTTCGTGTCATTGGGGCTCCTCTTGCCCGGGGCGGAAACGACCACGACCTTCCGGGACGGATCCTCCGCGATGATGTCGCAGACCTTCCGGATCTGATCCGCACTTGCCAGCGATGATCCGCCGAATTTGCATAATTTCATAGCCAACCTCCGTCCGATAAAGACAAGTACGATTATATTTTAATATCGGATGATTTTCAATACGATGTTTTCCGTCTTTTTGCCGAAGGATCCGGGGCTGGGAGTAGCATTTTCCCGGCTTCTGGTGCATAATGACACAAGAAAAACGTTGGAGGGTCTGAATGTATAAAGCGATCCTGTTTGACTGCGACGGCGTCCTGGTCGATTCCGAAAAGGGGCTTTCCGTGATCGCCGCGGACGCGCTGAACCGCCACTACGGCATCCCCGCCGTTCCCGGCGACTTCGCACCGTTCATCGGCATGGGCGAGGACATGTATATCGGCGGCGTCGTCCGGAAATACGGCGGCGTGTTCGAGGCACATCATAAAGAGATCGTCTACCGCGAGTACATCGCCCGCGCTTACGGGACCGTCAGAGCCTTTGACGGCGTCTGCGATCTGCTGGACCGGCTCCGCTCGGAAGGGTACCGGATGGCCGTCGCCAGCAGCGCGGATGATGTCAAGGTCGATGTGAATCTGAAGATCCTGGGCAAGAGACGGGATTTTTTCGATGCCGTCATCACCGGAAACCGCGTGGCACAGAAGAAACCCGACCCCGCGATCTATCTGCTGGCGGCCGGAATGCTGGAGACG
>CAZDPQ010000106.1:3385-8594 GCA_964507305.1 uncultured Oscillospiraceae bacterium | reverse complement strand
AGCAGGTTGAGCTTCCACGGATAGCGGTACGGCTGCCCCTTCGACGCCTGAACCGCAGCGATGATGCCGAAGATGATGGACGCGAGGACGCCGACGATGATCATCACCAGGCCGAGTGGAATCAAGATGATGGTGAGGCACAGCAGCCCACCGACGACCGAGACCAGCCACATGGTCACCTGGAAGTTGAACGCGTCGGCCGACTGGTGCCGGACGAAGGGGTCCTTGTCTTTGTAGAGCAGCCAGACGACCAACGGCCCGACGATCGACAGCCATCCCGCCGAGACCGCGGCGGCGATCGGTCCTGCGAGGTGGGCAAGCATGGCCGCGGTGCGGGACTCGCCAGAGCCGGCGGCCGGAGGAGCGGAATAGTTCGTCATGGGCTCAAGCCTGACGCGAGCACGCAGGAGCACACAAGCCGTCTCAGCACGGTTCAGGGAGAACTCCAGTGATGGGCGCGTCTTCCCTCACCGGATTCGCCAGCGTCGTTGATAGCTTTCATGCATGGACGAACTCTTCAGCTCTCTGCCAGTTCGCAGAATTGAGGAGCACCGCCTCGCCCCGCTTTCGAAGGACGTTTGGCCGGCTACGATTCCAGCGGTGCGCCAGATACTCGACGAGGGCCTCGATCTGTCCCGATTGACGGTCTTCGTCGGCGAGAACGGTACCGGAAAGTCGACGATCGTCGAGGCTCTCGCACAGGCATTCGGGCTCAATGCTGAAGGAGGAACCCAGAACGCGCTTCACCATACGCAACGAACCGAATCCACATTGGCGGAGCATTTGCAGCTCACCCGCGGCGCAGGCGGCTCGAAGAAGGGCGTTTTCTTGCGAGCAGAGACCATGCATAGCCATTTTGCCTATCTCGACTCTGTCGGACAGTCCGGACGCCACAACTTTCAGAGCCATGGCGAGTCTTTCCTCGAGTTTGTTGTCTCGCGTTCAGGTATCCGCGGGCTGTGGGTGTTTGACGAGGCCGAATCCGCACTTTCGTTCAACAGCAGCCTCACCTTCCTCTCTGTGGTCACCGATCTGGTCCACGACGGTTCGCAGGTGGTCATCTCGACGCACTCCCCCATCTTTGCTTCGCTTCCTGAGGCTTGCTTATATGAAGCCGGCGAATGGGGGCTGCGGCGCCGCCGCTACGACGAACTCGAGTTGACGCAAAGCTGGCGCCTGTTTCTCGAGGCGCCCGAGAGGTTTCTGCGATACCTCGGCTCTTGAGGAGCCCCGGGCAGGTATCGACACGACCCGAGTTGAGTCCGCAAAGCAGTATGCGGTAGTGTGATCGCTCGGTGCTGATCAATGAAGCATCGGTGCGGGCCTATAGCTCAGTCGGTTAGAGCGCTTCCCTGATAAGGAAGAGGTCACTGGTTCAAGTCCAGTTAGGCCCACCTACAAATGTGGCTCCGACAAGGACTAACTCGTTCGGAGTACGATGCCGCAGACGATCAGCAGACCATGCCACTTCCGCGCGTGATTGTCACTTCCTTCCGAGGGAGGCAGAGGCGACCGCATACCTCGCCACCACCTCCATGTCGACCTCTACTCCGAGACCCGGCCCGGCCGGCACGTCGAGGTAGCCCTCGCGAAGAACGAAGCCAGACGTGAGGAGTTCGTCTCGCAGTGGGTTGCGTGAGCGGTCGAATTCGATCACCGGCTCGTTCTGGGCAGGCACGGCGCGGTGAGTGTAGGGCGCCAGGGGCAGCGCCGCGCAGACCTGTAACGCAGCCGCCAGCGCCACCCCGGATCCCCAGACGTGCGGGATGAGGCGGAGGTTGTGCGCGGAGGCGAGCGCCTGGATCTGCCGGATCTCGGAGATCCCGCCGCAGACGCAGACATCGGGCTGCAAGATATCAGCGCAGCCTGCCGCGATGAAATCGCGGAAGCCGTAGCGCGTGTACTCGGCTTCACCGCCGGCGATGGGAACGTCCACCCGCGCGCGCACCCGAGCGTAGCCTTCCCGATCCTCCGGCGGAACCGGCTCCTCGAAGAAGCTGAAATCCGCAGCCTCCAGCACTCGTCCCATCTGAATGGCCGTCGCGGAGTTGTACGCGTGATTCGCGTCGGCGAACAGCACGAAGTCATCGCCCAGCACCTCGCGAACGCGTTCTACCCGGAGGGCATCCTCGCGGACCGGCAGCAGACCGAGCTTCATCTTCAGCATGCCGAAACCCTCGGTTGCGTAGCCACGCACCAGAGCCTCGAGCGCTGCGAGATCGCGTTGCGGCTCGAAGTCCACTGTGGAGTAATAGGCGCCGGTGCCATAGGCGCGCACCCGCTCCCGGAATCTGCCGCCGAGCAGGGACGACACCGGAGCGTTGTACTGCTTGCCGAGCAGATCCCACAGGGCGATGTCGATTGCGCTGAGGGCCTCGATGTAGCTGCCCTTCTGCCCGAAGTCGCGAGTGCGGCCGTAGAGGGTCTCCCACGCTGTGGCCGGAGCCACCTCGTGCATCGCGATGAGCTGCGGGCCCAGCACGGCGTCGATGCAAGCCTTCACGGGTTCGGCCGGTCCGTATTGCCCGCCCTCGCCCCAGCCCACCAGTCCGTCGCTGCTTGTCAGCCGGACGAGTAGCGAGTTGCGCTCCGGGAACTCGGCCTGCGATGAGTAGAAGCGGGCTCGTCCCAGCGGTGTCTTGAGGACGTAGGTGTCGACGCGTTCGATCTTCATCGGGAGCCCTCCAGGTCGATCCTTGACCGTTTGTCGGATGAGGTGGACTCTATGGTCCAGCGCAGTTGCACACAACACCACCGGTCGCGTGCCATCCGCCGCCTTCGGCGTGCGTGCTGGCCCACGAAGCACGATGCTCCACGAGGCTAAAGCTCACCCCTGTCGGGCCTTGAGACGGGGATTGCGCTTGTTGATGACGAATACTCGGCCACGACGGCGGACGATCTGTGATCCGGGCTGCATATTGAGCGACCGGAGGGAGTTGCGGACCTTCATGATTGTTCCTTCTGTGTCGATATCTGTTGGTGTTGATCTGCCTGCGTCCGCGCTTGGCGGGCGGCCCGCAGGTCAGGCGATGCGGTCGATCGGGCCGAGCCACGCCTCGAAACCATCCCAGCCCTCGTTCCAGATCCAGCCTCGGGTGGCCATTTCCTGGTCGGTGAGCAGGCTGCGGGCGAATGCTGCCTCGATGGCCGTGCGCTCGTCGTCAGCATCGTCAATCCCGGTGACGACGATGCGGGTGAACGGGCGTTGACCGAGTTCCCACTGGCGCGTGCAACCGACACTCGCCTGGCCACCTGCGCCGTCCCAGGCGCAGACGTCATGGGGCCGGGTGGGCAACCAGAAGCATCCACGTGAGCGCCGGGGACCGCTGCCCAAGGTGGCGAGCTCATCGCTGAACCGTTCCGGATGAAAGGGTCGATCCGAGCGCAGATCGAGGCGCCAGACCGCGTCACCGGCGAGCGGCGGAAGGTCGGCTGTTCGGGTCTCACTGACCCAGGCTTCGGTGGCAGGATGACGGTGGATTCCCGGGGTAAGGATCGAAGCATCCAGCAGCGAAAGATCGTTGATCAGCGGGACCTTGGGTCGGGCAAGTGCACTTATCAGGGCCGTCTCCTCGGCGCACGGCGGCTCAGTCAGACACAGCAGGTCGGCGTACTCGACCATCGCACACGCCACTTCCGCGACTCCGCGCCGGTCGTCCTCGCCCGTTGCGAGGCCGCGCTCATCCAGGAGATCCTCGCCGAGCAGGTCCTCGGCAACCGTGCTGCCTTCGAGTGCGGTGAGAACAGCCGCGATGCGGATGTGCGGAGCGTTGCCGGGTGCCCATCCCAAGATCCGGAATACCTGGACAGCCTCGGCGGTCGCCGGTAAGCAGGCGATGATCCCGCTCCAGCGCTGCGTCGCGGCCAGCCGTTCGAGGGTCGGCACGATGTCTTCTCGAATAGCGCACGACACGCACGCATGATCCAGGTTGATCTGCTCGCATTCGAGGACACCGGTGAGATCACTGACCGTGCGAATCAGCATGCCGTTCTCGGAATCTATGGTGTGACGCACGGCCACGGCACCAGGCAGACCGAGCTGCACTGAAAGAGATGCAGCCATCATGGCGACCTCGTCGATGCCGCTGATCAGGACGACCGGTGTCTTGGGTTGGCTCAGCCGGCGCAGACCGTCGAAGCTCACTTTCGCTTCCCCCTGGTTGCGGGGGTGGCATGACCGTAGCGACGGTTGAACCTCGCGACGCGACCCTCGGTGTCGACCACCCGGCCGCGTCCCGTCCAGAAGGGGTGGCTGGCGCTGGAGACTTCGACATCGACGACGGGGTAGGAGACGCCATCCTCCCACTCGACCCGCGGGTGCTCGGCACCGAGCCGACCGACAATCGTGGAGCGGGTCAAGAACATCGTGTTCGCCGACCGATCCCGGAACACGACCGGTCCGTAGGCGGGATGGGTGTTTTGCTTCACAGCTGTCCTCCTCTTAGAATGAATGATAACGATTATCATTCTATGCACGAGGAAGCCATGTCTCGAAATTGCCAGGTCACGGGAGCGACGCCGTCGTTCGGCAACTCCGTTTCCCACTCCCACCGCCGGACGAGGCGACGGTGGAACGTCAACGTCCAGAACAAGCGCTACTGGGTCCCGTCACTGAGCCGTCATGTCACGCTTCGGGTGAGTGCCCGGGGTATCCACACTATTGATCAACGCGGTATCGACGCGGTAGTGGCCGATCTGCTGGCACGCGGGGAGCGGATCTAGTGGCAAAGAAGAGCCAACAGATTCGTCGAATCGTCAAACTGCGCTCGACGGCGGGCACCGGTTACACCTATGTGACCATGAAGAACCGACGCAATGACCCCGACCGGCTGGTGCTGCGCAAGTACGACCCGAAGGCCAGGCGTCAGGGACCCCCAGCTGGTCACCGACTCGCGCCAGCGGATTGAGGGCACTGGAGCTGTCCTGCTGGACCCAAGCGACGTGGCCTGCGGGGCGCTTGGTCGAGGTGACGTCGACGCGGTTGCCTCCGATCGTCAGGTGGCCGGTGGCGTCCAAGAGCCGGGACAACGAGCCGCAGACCGCAGCCGCTGTGAGCGATTTGCCCGAGCCTGAATGCCCGAGCAGAGCCACACTTTCGCCCGGAGCCACCGACAGGCAGACCCCATGGACGAGTTGCGTGGCTCCTGCACGCACCCTGAGGTCGTTGAGCACGAACGCGTCAGTCATTGAGCCATCACTTTCCAGCCAC
>CAZDPQ010000106.1:0-3285 GCA_964507305.1 uncultured Oscillospiraceae bacterium | reverse complement strand
GGACTCTTGACGCCAGGGACACCATGGATACATGGACGACACGCCGGCGTATGCGACCACGCGGCGCTATGCCCGGATAAGGGCTGTTGACTACGTCGAACGATATGTCGATGTGCCCCGAATGCTCGGCTACTGCGAGCAGTGCCCGATCTACGGGAAGGCTTGGTCATGCCCGCCCTTCGACTTCGATCCGTTGAAGGTCTGGGCATCCTTCGAGTGGTTCGAGATCGATGCGGTGCAGATCGAGTTCGCCGACGAGGAGTTGGCCAAGCAGCGCACCCCCACCCAGATCCAGGCCGCTGTTCGCCGCGCGATCGACCGCGAGAAGAGGCTGGCCGCCCGTGCGCACCGCCGTCGCGCGCGGCAGTATTCGCGCAGTCTGGCGGTGTCGGCCGGAGCGTGCGAGTTGTGTGAGCCGTGTACCCGCGTCCAAGGTCTGCCCTGCACCCATCCCGATCTCATGCTGCACTCGATCGAAGCGCTCGGCGGTGATGTGGTGGCGAGCGCCGAAGAGCTCTGCGGGCTGCCGGTAGCGTGGAGTGATGGCGCGAGAATGCCGGCATCAGTGCTTGTGGTGACCGGGTTGCTGAGCAGCGACGGGCCTCCGGATGACGGATCCGGGAATCCCGATCGGCCGCGCGACGAGATTGCCGGTACCGCTTCGGAATAATTGAGCATTCAACTATGTTCTGTAAGGTGTGAGCGCTACGGAAACGCCGCAGGCGCCCGAGAAGGAGAAACGACCATGGTTGACGCCGCCGCTCTGACTGGCAACTGGACTCTTGACCCCGTACACACCCGCCTCGGCTTTTCGGCCCGGCACGCGATGGTGACGAAGGTTCGTGGCAATTTCGACACGTTCGAGGGGACCGCATATACCGACGCCGACAATCCCGGCGCATCGCATGTCGAGGTGACCATCCAGGCCGACTCGATCAACACCAATAACGAGGCTCGCGACCAGCACCTGCGTACAAACGACTTCCTGGACGCCAAGACGTACCCGACCATCAGCTTCAAGTCGACCAAGGTCGAGAAGCTGGACGACGAGCACGTCCGCATCACCGGCGACCTGACCATCAAGGCCACCACCAAGCAGGTCAGCATCGACTTCGAGTTCGGTGGCGTCGCTCAAGACCCGTTCGGCAACACCCGCATGGGCTTCGAGGGTTCCCTGTCGATCAACCGCCAGGACTATGGCGTTGCTTTCAACGCCGCCTTGGAGACCGGTGGCGTGCTGGTCAGCGACAAGGTGGACATCGACATCGAGGTTTCGGCGGTCAAGCTGGTCGACGCCAACGCCTGAGCCGGCCGCTGTGGTTGAGACGGCTCGCGGATCGCAGGCGAACGAGGGTTCCCGTGTCCCACCAGCACTGGTGGGTGAAGCGGGAGCCCTCGTCGGCACAGCGTTACGGCGGGCCCTCTAGACTCGCCCCATGCCCGTGCAGTTGAATCAGGCCGACTTCGATCGTTGTGTCAACGAGGCGATCGATTCGATCCCGGACGCCCTGGTCTCGCTGATCGACAACTGCGTCGTCCTGGTCGAGGACGAGCCGCCCGAGGGCGAGCCTCTGTTCGGGCTGTACGTCGGGGTACCGCTGACCGAACGTGGGTTCGGCTACGGCGGAGTGCTGCCCGATCGGATCACGATCTTCCGCGGCCCCCATCTGAGGGCCTGTGAGTCAATCGATGAACTCGTCGATCAGATCCACATCACGGTGGTGCACGAGATCGCGCACTACTTCGGCATCGAGGACGAGGCCCTCGACGAACTCGGCTACTGAGCTGGTGGCGGCTTGGCGACCACCGGCCGGTGCCTGGCCCAGATCACCGCGGCCTCGGCAATGAGCGCCACGGTGATGAGCACGCCGACTGCTTTGCCCCAGGCTGATTCCACGAGGAACAGGCAGACCATCGCGATCAGCGTGGGGATCAGGTAGCGGCTCGTCCAACCGATGTAGCCGCCGAACGAGGGCATCGCGACGCCGCGCGACTCGGCGACCGACTTCACCATGAAATTCGGGCCGTTGCCGATGTAGGTGATGGCACCGCAAGTGACCGCTGCCAATGAGATAGCCTCCAGCCACACCCACGGCACTCCGGCCACCCGCGCCATCTCCGGCAGCACAGTCGGGTCGGCGCCCAGCGTGTGGGCCATCTCGAAGAACGTCGCATAGGTCGGGGCGTTGTCGAGGAACGCCGACAACGAGCCCGAGAAGATGAAGAACGTGATCGTGTTCAGCGGCAGCCGGTCGGCAACCTGGGACAGATACTCCAGCGCCGGGATCATGGTGAGGAAGATCCCGATGAAGATGACTGCCACTTCGCGGATCGGCGCCCAGTTGAACTGGTTGAGCTCGAACCGGATCTTGCGGCTGCTGGTGAGATATGAACCGGCGGCCGCGATCAGGAAGACGATCTCGCGCCACGGGATGTAGTTGTGCCAGGCCGCGTGGCCCTCCGCGATGAGCTCCAGGTCGATGGATGGCACCAGCGCCACTGCTGCGATGATCACCGCGAACCAGGCGATGTTGACCAGACCCAGCAGTCTGATGGGGACGATCTCGGTCGCATCTGTCACCAGGTCGGCGGGGTCCTCCTGCGCGTAGGCCTTGGTGTCGAGCGCGAAGTAGATCAGCAGCAACATCGTGTTGATGAACGCCCACATCGGAAACAGATGGAATGTCCACGTGAACGGCACACCGCGCAAGAAGCCCATGAACAGCGGCGGGTCGCCCAGTGGGGTCAGCATGCCACCATTGTTTGCCACGATCAAGATCGTGAAGACGGCGGTATGTACCTTGTTCTTGCGCTCTTGATTGATATTCAGCAGTGGCCGAATGAGCAGCATCGCGGCGCCGGTCGTGCCGACGAAGGATGCGGCGATCGCTCCGATGGCCAGGACCACCGTGTTGGCCTTGGGCGTCGCTTTGATATCACCGGCCAAGAAGAGCCCGCCTGAGACGACGAACAACGCGAACAGCAGCAAGATGAACTGGACGTATTCGAAGACCGCGTGGCCCACCCGTCCCCAGTTGAGGAGAAAGCCGACCCAGATCGCCACCGGGACGCCCAGCCCCAGCGCAACGCCCAGCTGGAATCTCCAGTTCTCCCAGTGACCAGCGGTGGCGCGGATCAAGGGCATCAACGCGATGCTCAACAGCATCGCGGCGAACGGCAGGATTCCCCACCAGGGCACCAAGGCTTCCATAGCACTCTCTTGTGACTCGTTGCGCGGACGCTCGTCGGGTCGCCCATCGGACGCCATCATCCTACGGGATATCT
>CAZDPQ010000105.1:0-8821 GCA_964507305.1 uncultured Oscillospiraceae bacterium | reverse complement strand
TGAGGCTATATTACGGGGACAAGGTCTTCGACGAGTACCGGATCATCATCTACGGGGATCTGAGCGGCGACGGGAAGATCAACTCGACCGACATCTCGATCCTCAAATCCCATATCCTGAAGCTGCGGACGATCAGCGCCGAATACCAGCCGGCGGCCGATGTCAACAGGGACGGGAAGATCAACTCGACCGATTTTTCGATCATCAAGAGGCACATCCTGAAGATCAAGAGCATCAGCCAGGCATTCTGACGCTGAAAGGATACAGGTAATATGGGTAAAAAAATGAAGCGGAAACGTATCGGGTTTGCCCTGTGCATCCTGCTGTGCAGCCTTCTGCCGCTGGCGGCGCCGGCCCCGGCGGCGGTCCTGTCGGAGGGCGTCAGCGCCGATATGACGATGACATTCAGCCGTTCGGTCCTCAACATCGGCAAGACGTTCACGGTCACCGTTTCGGTCAAGCCGAATGCTCCGATCGAAATCAACAGCTTTGACTTTTCCCTCGGCTTCGACGCGTCCAAAGTGGAAATCGTGAAGGACGGCGACCTGCCGAAGACCGCGCGGCCGTCCAATGTGCCGGCTACATTCGACTACGGTGTTTCCATTTATGGAGACAGCGTGGTCGCGATGTGTTCCGACAATACCTCCTCGCAGAATGCGCCGATCAAAGCCGGCACAAGCACGCCGATCATCGCGTTTTACTTCAAGGTCAAGGACACGGCGGCGGAAGGCTCTGCGGCCGGCTTCACGATCCTGGAGCCGACGGTGAACCAGCTCATGGCGGGAGGAGACCCTACTCCCGTCTCCCTGACGGTCAAATCCCCGAAGACCGGTACGATTGGCCCGAAGCTCGACACCAATACGCGCCTGTCTGCCCTGACGCCCGACACCGGCACGCTGTCGCCCGCCTTTGACAAGACGGTGCAGGAGTATACGCTCGACGTCCCGGAGGACTGCGACACGGTCCGGTTCACGGCGCCCGCGGAGTCATCGTCGTCCGCGGTCAAAATCACGGGCGGTGAAGGACTGGACTACGGCCCGAATACGGTGACGATCCGCGTGACGGCCGAGGACCCTGATTACGTCCGCAATTATACGGTCACCGTCAACCGCGCCGTCCCGCCCACCCCGACCCTGACGGCCGAACCGACCGCGACGCCGGAGCCGACGGAACCCCCGTCTTCCCCGGAAGCATCATCCGCGGCGCCCTCTGTCAGCGAAGGGCCCGAGAGCACGGGCGGCTCCGGGGACGGCGGGATGTGGAAAAACCTGGCGATCCTGTTCGCGTTCCTTTTCTTCATCACGGCCATCGCGGCCATCTGGCTGGCTGTTGATAAAGTGCGGAATCGTGGTAGAATGATTAGGGTAAAACGCGTCTGACGCGGCGGCGACAGCGTTTTTGCGATCGATCCTATGAAGAAGGACCGGCTTTTATGCGAAACAAGCAGAAGATCCTGCGATGGCTTTCGCGGCACGGCGACCGGATGCTCTGGCGCCTGCTCGCGAAGTATTACGAAGTTCTCAGCTATATCCTGTTCGGCGTCCTGACCACCCTTGTGAACATGGCGGTCTTTGCGTTTCTCGAGCATGTCCTGGGTCAGAGCAGCTGGTATCTGTCCAATTTCCCGGCGATCGTCATCGCGATCCTTTTCGCGTATGTGACCAACCGATCTTTTGTCTTCGACTCCGAAGGCGGCTTCTGGTTCGAGATGTACAAGTTTGTCGGCGGCAGGGCGGCCGTCTCGCTCGTATTCGAATACGGGATGGTTTTCCTTCTGTACAATGTCCTGCATTTTGACGCCATGCTGCATCTGGTCTTTTTCTCCGTTTCATGGTTCAAAATCATCTCGATGCTGTTCGTGCTGACCGCCAATTACATCGTGAGCAAGGTTTTCGTCTTCCGGAACGCAAAGAAACAGCAGCCGAAGGAGAGTTTTCCCGATTGAACTACGACGAAGCGATGCAGTATCTCGATGCGACGATGAAATTCGGCAGCAGGCTCGGCCTTGAACGGATGGATGCCCTGATGCGTCTTCTCGGGCAGCCCGGGCAGCACATTCCTTGCATCCATGTCGCCGGCACCAACGGCAAGGGCTCGGTGACCGCGATGACGGCCGCCATCCTCGCTGCATCCGGCAGGCGCGTCGGCGTCTACACATCCCCTTACCTCCGCCGCTTTTCCGAGCGGATCCGCGTGATCGGCGGAGCGGCCGGCCTCGAGCGGCTGGCCGCCGACGAGACGGAGGGGGAGATCCCCCGGGATGACACCGCGGAGATCATCACCGAAGTGCGCAGCGCGGTAGAGCGGATCACGGGGGAGGGCGGGGATCACCCCACCGAATTCGAAATCGTCACCGCGGCGGCGTTCCTGCATTTCGAGAGGGCCGGCTGCGATTTTCTCGTCCTTGAGACGGGCCTCGGCGGGAGACTGGACTCCACCAATGTCGTGCGTTCCCCGCTGCGCTGCGTCATCACCGCGATCGGCTACGACCATATGGACCGCCTCGGCGGCACGATCGAGGCGATTTCCGCTGAGAAAGCGGGCATCTTCAAAGAGGGCTGCGAAGCCGTGATGCTCGATCCCGCGGACTACACCGACCCCGACAGCGCGCGCCGGATCCTCGGCGTTTTCCGCGCAAAGGCGGATGAAAGGGGGGTGCCGCTCCGGCTGACGGGGAAGGCGGACCTTATCCCCGGCAGCTATTCCCTGGAAGGGCAGACGTTTTCGGTCCTGCTCCCGGATGAAGGGGACGGCAGGCGGGAGGCGATCCCCCTGTCCACGACGCTTCTCGGGACGTTCCAGCCGCTGAACTGCGCGCTGGCGGTCGCTGCGTGCCGCGGTCTTGCCGGCAGCGGGGCCATGATCCGGGGGATCGCGCTGGGCCGGTGGCCGGGACGTATGGAGGTGCTGCGGCGCGAGGGGCCGACCGTGATCCTCGACGGCGCGCACAATCCGCAGGGAGCCGAAGCGTTCCGGCAATCGCTCGAACAGCTGCTGGAGGGGCGGAAGATTTTCTTCCTGTGCGGCGTCATGGCCGATAAGGATTACCGGACCGTGCTCGCGACCGTTTTTTCATCGAAGCGGTACCGGATCGCCGGCGTTTGCTGTACGCGTCCTCCGAATCCGCGCGCGCTTCCCGCGGAGGAACTGGCGGACACGGCCTCCGAAATCTTGGACAATTTTCCGTTTAGCAGTTATAATGGTTTAGTTGAGATTTTTTCCAGAGACGATGCGGCCGAAGCGACGCGGGAAGCCCTGTCGGCGGCCGTTTCCGCGGGAGCCGTCCTGGCGGCGTTCGGTTCGCTGTATATGGCGGGGATCGTGCGGGACACTGTCCTGCAGCATGAGGGCGTGCCGCGCCCGGGGGTATGAGCGGATGGACTGGCTTGAGGAGATCAGGGAGTTTCCCGGATTCGACGGATCGGCTTTTGACCAGGGTCCGGCCGACAAGGATCTGCCCAAGGCCGCGGCGAAATATGACAAGGCCGTCAAGAACGCGCTCAACGACAGCCCCGACATCGCCGTCATCGAGCTCCGCAAGCTGGCGGTTCTGTATCCGGAGGCCGGGCAGATCAACGCTCTCCTCGGATGCTGCCAGGCTTTGTCGGGGCGGTACGGGGAGGCGATCCGCAGTTTCGAGAAAGCCCGCCTCAGGGAGTTGCCCTTCGAGCTGAGCGCGAAGATCGACCGGTATATCAAGGAAGCGTCGAAGTCTGCAGGAGCGGCCCGGGAACAGCCTCCGAAACGCGAACGGGATGTCAGGAGACCCGCGCCCGAGATCATCCGGGCCCGGACCTCCGATTGGAAGAAGAGCAAGGTTGCGAGCCGCAGGGAGAAGCGCGAAATCATCGAAAAGATGAATACGCCCCGCAATGCGGATACATTCGTGAGCGGCGGGATCGACTTCAACTGGGTCCGTGCCGGCATGATCGCGGTCCTTGTCCTCCTGATCGGCGGGATCGCCGCGCTTGGGATCTATTTCTACCCGAAGATCGCGGGGTCAATCCGCAGCGAGAGCGCGGCAGCCGACAAGCTGGAGTGGCTGCTGGGCGAGCTTGACGGGATGAAGGGCTCGAACAGCGGCATCGAGGAAGTGCTCCGGAAGTACGAGGCGGAATTTTATCCGCCGGCCGGCACTTCAGGACAGTCCGGCGACTCCGGTTCGGCCGTTTCCGCACCTGTGACGCCTTCTCCTTCACCGACCACGGCTCCGACCATCGACGAGATCATCATCGAGGCCAACGGCAAGATCATGCAGGCGCAGACGGCGGGCAAGTCCGATCCGAAGAAAGTCATGCAGCTGATCCGCGACGTGCGCGAGATGCTCGACGGGATCGGCGAAAGCACCACCGCGGCCGATCTGACCGTCAATGTCGGCGACATCCTGACCGCGGCCAACAACCTGGAGAAGAGCGTGGTGAACGCAGCCTGCTACACCTATTACCGCGACGGCAAGAGCCGGATGGACGCGAAGGACTACGCAGGGGCGGCCGCCGCCTTCAAGAATGCCTATGACATCAATCCGGACTACCTCGACGGAGGGATCACCTACAATCTGGGCAAGGCCTATGCGGCCCTCGGCGAGACCGAGCTTGCCAATGCCTGCTTCCAGTATGTCGTGGATACTTTCCCGGGCACCGATTATGCCGGCTGGGCTGCCTACAGGATCAAGCCCGTCGTCACCGACGGCGAATAGAGCGGACGGAAGAGCGAAAGGGACCAGGAGCATGGAGTATATCAGCACCAGAGGAGCCGAAGGCGGATTCGATTCCGCGAAGGCCATCAAGGCGGGGATCGCACCGGACGGCGGGCTTTTTGTCCCCTCCGTGCTCCCGTATTTCCCGATCGGCGAGATCGAGGAGATGAAAGGCCTCGGCTACCGGGAGACGGCGGTCCGTGTACTCGGTGCCCTGCTGGATGACTTCGGGAGCGACAGGCTCGCCGAGGCGGTCGATGCCGCCTACGCGGAGGAGAAGTTCGGTGAGGATCCGGCCCCTCTTGTCCAGCTCAACAAGTACAATGACCGGGAACACATCCTCGAGCTCTGGCACGGGCCGACCGGCGCATTCAAGGACATGGCGCTGCAGCTGCTGCCCCACCTCATGACCGAGGCTGTGGCGGCGACGGGGGAGCAGGCGACGGTATGCATCCTGGCGGCTACGTCGGGCGACACCGGCAAGGCCGCGCTCGAAGGGTTCCGGGATGTCGAGGGGACGAAGGCGATGGTCTTCTACCCGCTGGACGGGGTCAGCGACGCGCAGAAGCTCCAGATGATCACGCAGGAGGGCGGCAATTGCCATGTCGCGGCGGTCCGAGGCTGCTTCGACGATGCCCAGTCCGGTGTCAAGAAGATTTTCGCGGACGGCGCTCTCGCGGAAGAGCTCCGTCAGGCGGGCGTGATCCTGTCGTCGGCCAATTCGATCAACTGGGGACGTCTCGCCCCGCAGATCGTCTACTATTTTTCCGCCTATGCGTCGCTCCTTGCCGGAGAGAAGGTCCTGCCCGGCGAAAAGATCAACATCGTCGTGCCGACCGGCAATTTCGGAAACATCCTGTCCGCCTGGTACGCGATGAAGATGGGCCTCCCGGTCAACAAGCTGATCTGCGCCTCCAATCGAAACAAGGTCCTGTCGGATTTTTTCCGCAACGGGACCTATGATACCGCGCGGGACTTTTACCGCACCAATTCCCCGTCGATGGATATCCTCATTTCCAGCAACCTGGAGCGGCTCATGTTCGAGATCACGGACCGGAACGCCCAGAAAGTCCGCCTGTGGATGGACGAGCTGAGGGAGAAGGGCGTTTACACGGTCGACACCGCCACGCTCAAGCGGATCCAGGAAGTATTCGTCGGCGGGTTCGCGGATGATGCCGGCACGATCCGGACCATCCGGGACGTGTACGATCGGTACGACCATTGCGTCGATACGCACACCGCTGTGGGATTCAATGTCTACGAGCGGTACCTCGCACGGTCGGGCGACCAGTCCAAGACCGTCTTCGTCTCGACGGCCAGCCCGTTCAAGTTCGCCGAAGCGGTCTGCGACGCGATCTTCGGAGACGGCTACAGCCGGGGCAGGAGCGGCGACGTGCTGCTGCGCGAGCTTTCGGAGGAGATCGGCATCGAGATCCCGCCCACGCTTGCCGGCCTGTCATCGAAGCAGGTCCTGCACGAGACCGTCATCGACAAGGAGCAGATGGCCGACGCCGTCCGCGAATACCTCCTCAAAGAACACTGACCGCGCCGCGCGGCTTACGCCCGGAGTCCACAAGCCTGCCCCTGCAGGGGCGACTGCGGGACTCCTTTGTTTTCTGCATACTGCTTTTTACGAAAGGAAAAACATATATGGATGATCCACTGAAATATGAAGTCGGGAGAAGACGCACCTTTGCGATCATATCCCATCCCGACGCCGGCAAGACGACCATGACCGAAAAGCTGCTGCTGTACGGAGGCGCGATCCACCTGGCCGGGACGGTCAAGGGAAGGAAAGCATCGAAGCACGCCACCTCGGACTGGATGGAGATCGAAAAGCAGAGAGGGATCTCGGTCACCTCCTCCGCCATGCAGTTTGAATACGAGGGATACTGCATCAATATTCTGGACACGCCCGGGCATCAGGATTTCTCGGAAGACACCTACCGGACGCTGTGCGCCGCCGACGCCGCAGTCATGCTCATCGACGGGGCCAAGGGCGTGGAAGCCCAGACGATCAAGCTATTCGCCGTCTGCCGCAAAAGGGGGATCCCGATCTTCACCTTTGTGAACAAAATGGACCGGGCATCCAAGCCCCCGTTCGACCTCCTCGACGAAATCGAGAAAGTCCTCGGCATCCATTCAACGCCGATGAACTGGCCGATCGGGACCGACGGGAATTTTCAGGGTGTGTATGACAGGGAAAACGGGCAGGTCGAGCTGTTCGACCCGGGCGACGGCAGCCACGGGGCCAAAAAGGTCGGCATCCTCAGCGTGGCGCCCGACGCACCCGAGCTGACGGGCCTGATCGGCAGCTATTACCAGAAGCAGCTTGCCGCGGACATCGAGCTGCTGGACATCGCCGGCAACCCCTTCGATTATGACAGGTTTCTCGTCGGCGAGCAGACACCGGTCTTTTTCGGCAGCGCAATCACCAATTTCGGCGTGGAGCCGTTCCTGCAGTACTTCCTGCGGCTGGCGCCTCCGCCCGGACCGCGAAGGGCCGGCGATGAAACGGTCGACCCGTATTCTCCGCGCTTTACCGGTTTTGTCTTCAAGATCCAGGCCAATATGAATCCGGACCACCGCGACCGGATGGCGTTCATCCGCATCTGCTCCGGCAGGTACGAAAAGGGGCTTCAGGTCCGTCTCGCCCTGCAGGACAAGACCGTGAAGCTGGCCGCCCCGCAGCAGCTGATGGCCCAGGAGCGGAGCATCGTCGAAGAAGCGTACGCGGGAGACATCATCGGCGTGTTCGACCCCGGTGTTTTCCGCATCGGCGAATCTCTGTCGGCTGGAGGCAGGCCTGTGCGCTTCGAGGGGATCCCGGTTTTCCCGCCCGAGCATTTCGCGCGGATCTATGTCAAGGATTCCATGAAGCGCAAGCAGTTCCTCAAAGGGATCGAACAGCTCGCGCTTGAAGGTGCGGTTCAGCTGTACAAGCAGCCGGACATCGGCACGGAGACCTATATCGCCGGCGTCGTCGGCGCGCTGCAGCTCGAGGTCCTGGAGTACCGGCTGAAGGCCGAGTACAACGTTGAAGTGACCCTGAATACCCTGAACTACAACTTCGCGCGCTGGGTGCGGCTCACACCGGAGGCCAGGGTCCGGGACTTCAGGGATCTGACCCTGACCAGCACGAGCCTGCCCGTCCTGGACGGCAACGGTCTGCCCGTGATCCTGTTCGAATCGCATTGGGCCATCGGCTGGGCTCTCGAGAGAAACCCGGGGCTGGTTTTCGATGAGATCCACGACACCGCCGGATGACGGCGGAAAGCTCAGGGGTCATCCACCCGCTGATGCAGCAGATGCACGGTGTGATTTTTTATCTTTTCGTAATATCCAATGACTGCACCGCCGCAACACAGACCGATGAAGATCCCGAAAACAACATCGGTCGGATAATGCATGAACAGGTAAAGTCTTGAAAATGCAATCAACGCGGCTATTGCCCAGAAGAGGGGCGAATACTTTTTCAAATACCGGCTCAGCACGGTGGCGGCAGCGAAAGATGAAGCGGTGTGGCCGGACGGGAATGAATATGTCGGAGAAGGGCTGATTTGAAGATGTACGGATGGGAAGTCCGTGTATGGCCGGCTCCGTTGGACCAGATGCTTGATAAGGCCTTCTCCCAGAAGGGTTGCCAGAAGAAGTGCCGCTATAGTCAGCATCCCGTACGCCCTTGTCTTTTTCGGAATCAACAGAAGGAGAGAGAGCAGGATCCAGATCGATCCCCTGTTGCCGGCCATGGTTGCCGCTTTCATAACAGGATCCAAAAAAACGGAATGCCAATGGTCCCGGATGAAAAATAAAAAGGTCTGATCAAAATGGCTGATTGCCGTGATCATTCCGATATACCTCCGTACATGTGATAACCGGACGGGAAAGCCCCCCCTATGGACGCGTGGGGGGGGCTTTCCTGAAAGATCG
The DNA here is from genome assembly GCA_964507305.1 of uncultured Oscillospiraceae bacterium. GTDB lineage: Bacteria > Bacillota > Clostridia > Saccharofermentanales > UBA5734 > JAQVYV01. Next base: position 195 of record CAZDPQ010000105.1, on the reverse strand, counting down.
TGAGGTTTGGAAACGAGTGCGTCACGTGTAAAACATGAATCAGTCTTCCGCTCCGCCCGTCTCCTCTACATTGTTCTCCTGCTCGACATTGTCAGTGTCTGCTGCAGCATCTCCGGTCTCTTTTTCCGTTCCGCCGTTCTCCGGGGCAACACTCTCATTGTCGCCGCCCTTGTCGCTCTTCAGGACCGCGCCGGT
>CAZDPQ010000104.1:8512-9097 GCA_964507305.1 uncultured Oscillospiraceae bacterium | reverse complement strand
CCCTGGTTCTCGAACCCCTTCACATCGTCCCCCTGCCAGCAGTGCAGCGAAAGGGGGATCTCCACAAAGGTCTCCATCGCCTTCTCCGTATCCACCCCGAAGGAAGCATATACCTTCCGCGCGCTGTCATACGCCTTTGCGATTTCATCTCTGTCAAATCTGTCCATTTTCTTTCCTCCTTTTTTCGTCAGTAAAACCAAAAAACGGAAAACGATCATTTCCTGCGTCCGCATATGCCATACCGCCCCGCGGCAGGCTTCAGCCCTGTCTCAGCCGGATGCTCCAGCTGCCGGCCGGAAGGTCCAGCAGCAGTGATCTTTCATTATCGTCCGCCAGGGCGATCCCGAACGGATTGTCCGCGCGGAAATGCCCGTCGTACAGGACCGTTCCGCCGGCCGAAAGGATGAATTTCCCGCGGGGCTTCCGGATCCGGAACGTGCCGCGCATGTTCCACGGCACCTGCAGTTTGAAGAGCGTACCGTCCTCCGTTTTCTTCCATTCGCACCGGATCGTTCCTTTCACCGAATCCACCTCCGCGCCGGCATGGTCCAGGTCCAGGTCATGGGCCGGCTCCAGCAGGACCGT
>CAZDPQ010000104.1:0-8502 GCA_964507305.1 uncultured Oscillospiraceae bacterium | reverse complement strand
TTCAGCGGTGCGCCGTCCGCGGTGAACCGGATCCCGGCAAGCCCCGAGAAAAACCAGAATGTGCAGGCGCCGTCCATCGGGTGGTTGTGTGAATTCATCCCCCACTCCGTTAGCTTCTCCCAGCGCTCCCACAACGTGGTCGCGCCGTTTTCGACCATGTAGCCGAGGCTCGGGTAGGTCCTGCTGCGTGCGATCTCCAGGGCGATGTCGTTCCGGTCTTCCATCTGGAGCACATCGAACAGGTATTTGGTCATCTGGTTGCCGGTCGTGACATGGCCGCCGTGGACCTCCAGCAGATCATGCAGAAGATTGTTCAGAACCCCTTCCCTTTTCGCTTCGTCGACGATCCGCAGGAAGAGCGGGAAAATATTGGACCCCTGGGAATTGGTTCCGTAGCCACCGGTGTCTTCGTGGAAAAATGCGCGGTTGAGCGCATCGGCGGCCGTCCGGCGGATCGCGCGGTACCCGGCCGCATCCTCGCTCCGGCCCGCCAGCTGCGCCGCCTTTTCCATGATGTCGCAGTCCAGACAGACATAGCCTGTCGTTATGATGGACGGGGGAATGTTTTTCGGCGTCGCGTTCCAGTCCCTGCCCTCCATGCATTCCGCCGCGGGGGGTGCCCATTCGCCGTAATATGGCTCGCCGATCAGGCCATCCTGCATCTGCGACACCAGAAACAGAAGATACCGCTTCATGGCGCCGTAATGCTTTTCGATCGCCGACGGGTCGCTGTAATGGAGATACAAAAGCCATGGGATGAGGATCAGGCAGCTCGAAATATGGAAGGATGGGTTGCCGCCGTACACATGCGGCGCTGTATCGGGGATGCTTCCCGTAACCTCATTCTGGGCGTCGGTGATGTCGTCCAGCCACTTCTCATAGAAAAGGATCAGGTCGAAATTGTACAGCGCTTCGGAGCAGCGGACGGTCATGTCGTTCAGCCAGGCCTGCCGCTCATCCCGCTGCGGACAGTCGGTCGGAAGGCTGTGCATGTTGCTGCGCTCCGTCCAGATCAGGGTCTTGTGGATCCGGTCCAGGATCTCGTCGCCGGAGTGGAATCGGCCGATCCTCCTGACGTCGGTGTGGACGGCTTGCCCGGTGATCTCGAGGACCTCCGCGGATCCGGCGCATTCGATCTGCAGATAACGGAACCCGTGATAGGTGAAACGCGGCGCGTAAGTCTCGCGTCCGCTCCCTGAAAGGATGTACCGGTCCGTCGCGTTTGCTTCGCGGAGATTCTCCTGGCCGACGGTCCCGTCATCGCGGAGCATTTCGCCGTACCGCATGACGATGGAGCCGCCGTGCGGTCCGGCGCACACCACCTTCGCCCATCCCGCGAAATTCTGTCCGAAATCAACGCAGATCGCCGAACCCGAGATCTGCGTCACCGACACCGGCCGGATCTCCTCCGTAATGCGGATCGGCGGCATGATCTGGGCGGTCAGGATCCCTGCGGGCGGTTCCGCGGCAGGGGTCGCCGGACGCCAGACGGCTCCTTCCGCCCGGAAGCCGGCGTCGTTCCACCCCGGCTGCTCCCTGGACGCGTCATACGTTTCGCCGTTGTACACGCCGTTTTCGACGATCGGCCCCTCCGCGCACAGCACGCTGCCGTCGCTGACGATCTGCCGCCATTCGCCGTCCGCCAGGCGGACGCGGATCTCAAACAGCAGCTTCGGCTCGGAATGCCAGAGCAGGTCGCCGCCCGTATATTTCACGAAACTTTCGTGACGGTGTCCGTACCAGCCTTCGCCGAGTTCCGCTCCGACGGCGTTACGGCCCTCCCGCAGGTCGCCCGTCACATCGTAGACGGAATAGAGGATCCTCTTGCGGTAGTCGGTCCAGCCGGGTTCGAGCACCCTGTCGCCGACTTTCTGTCCATTGATGTACAGATTGTAATAGCCGATGCCGCTGACATAAGCCCTGGCTTCCAGCACCCTGTCCGGCAGGTCGAACTCCTTGCGGAACAGGGGCGAGACGCCGTACCGGGGCTGCGGGTGGCCGATCCACCGGCCTTCCCATTCCGCGTTGCTGAAGATCCCGGTCTCGAAGGTGCCGGCGCCTTTCAGCGCCCGGGCCGAGCCTTCGCAGCGGATCTCGGCGGTCCAGTGGTACCGTGTCCTGCTCCGGAGCGGCACCCCGGCGTACCGGATGCCGGTCGACCGGTCCGACAGGACGGTCCCGCTGTCCCAGCAATCCGCAGTATGAGCTCCGGGGACAGCCTCCTCCGGCAGCGAGACCAGGATGCGGTAAGAGATCTGGGAACCGGGCAGGTCTTCCCCGTCCGTCCCGACCGTCCAGGAAAACCGCGGCCGCTCGTTCTGGATCCCCAGCGGGTCGCGGAGATATTCGCAGAAAAGGTTCAGCGCCATATCGTTTTTGCTCATGAATAATAATCCTCGATCATGATCCTGCTGATCGTCTGGGCATACATCCTGGCCAGAAAATCATTGGGGTGGTTGATGTTGTTGCCGGTCATGTCGTAGAAACGCTTGCGCGTCAGGAGATAGGCGTGCATGGATGTCACGGGCGCCAGTGCGGCCCCGTCATCTTCCGAAACGATCTCGTTCAGCGCGGATTCATATTGCCACTGGCCGAGGTAAAACCCGGCTGCCTCCCGGTTCGGCAAAGATGTGGACACCAGGATGAACTCCGCGTCCGGATTGGCTGCACGGGTTTTTTCCATGATCCCTAGAATATTTCTCTTGAATGCGGACGAAATCAGCGACCCGTCGTTCATCCCGAACGCGAGGACCACCAGGTCCGGAGCTTTTGCCGCGACCAGGCTTTCGGCATTCTCCAGTCCCCAAGCCGAGGTCGTTCCGCCGACGGCCGTATTGACCGACGTGACGGCGTCATCGCCGTAATGCTGCCGGAGCTCCCTCACGACCAGATCGGGCCAGATCGGCATCTTCGGCTCGGCCAGCGACCCGCTCCACCCGCTCGCGTTGCAGCCGACGGTGATGCTGTCCCCGTAGAACACGATTTTGAGGGGTTCCTTGTTCTTTAATTTCGCGATGGTTTTCGGGATCCGGCTGCCCTGGTATTCCGGGATCTTGCCGGTCCACTCGCCGGCGTGACGGTAGGTCACGGCGACCTGGGTCCTCGTGAAGGTCGTGCCTTCTGCGTACAGCAGGTATCCCCCCTTGCTGCACGCAAACATCTGCCCCTGCTTATAGACTGTGGGGTAATAAGTCGTATAGGCCCAGCGGAAAATGGAAGTGCCGGGAGTCAGGACGATGTGCCCGTCCTCGACGGTGTAATCCACACCGGGCTTGTATTCTTTCGAAAGGTCCGACGAGCGGACCGACAGGATCTCCGTCGGTTCGTACAGCAGCGGCGCGGGCGCGACGTTTCCGTCGGCGTCCCGGATGAACATCAGGGTCTCGTTGTAGACGACGGAGCCGGACCAGAATGGTTTCAGGTAGGTCTGAAGATCGAATTTCATATAGTCCAGGATATCCTCCTTTTCGACAGGAGTCGGGGAAGCCGTCGGGGCTTCCGTTACCGTTTCCGCCTCTGTCGGGGTGGCGAACGGGGCTTTCGACACGGCAGATGCCGTGGAAAGGGATCCGGAGTCCGGCCCGGAAGAGGATGCATTCCCGGAAGACGGCACGGCGCTGCTCCTCTGACCTTCTCCGGAAACAATCGATCCGCTGTCCGCGGCCGAGGATCGTGATACATTGCCGCCGGATCCGGACGATCCCGCGGGACCGGTGTTTTCCTGCACCCCGCAGTTTACGAGAAGAAGGGACAGGATCATGGCGCACACGGCGACCGCCGCGGATCGCACGTTTCGGGACCGATGCGCGGTTATCAGGTGATTATCTATCATTGTACCATGTCTTCCTTTGGTTTTTCATTTTCCCGTGATTGCCTGCAGCCGGCGCCATGGCGCCGGCTGCAGGCTTCCGGTGTGTCGTTTCGCTGCCTGCCGCGGGTCGCGGTTCAGGCCTGCGCGGCGGACCGCGATGCGGTCACGCTCCTGTCAGGACCGTGCCTTCCTGCGTTCCTGCGCGATAACGAAGATCGCGAGGAGCATGGAGACTGCGACGATGATCAGAAATGCGGGATCCGTGTCGCCGGTGTCCACCGTATCAAGCGAGGATGTCCAGGTCTGCGATGCCGGATCGTATGTCAGCGTGATCTCCCTGCCGAGGGTCAGTCCGCTCGGAAGCGGGAAATCGGCGGACAGGACGATCGTGTTCGCCTTGGATTTGTCCAGGTTGCCCGTGCCGCCGCCGAGAAGGATGATGGCCAGCTGTGTTGAAGCTTCATCATAGTAGTTCGTGACCATGACATTGTTGCCGTCGTACAGATCGAGCCGTATGTCATCCATTCCGAGACTTGCGTCGAAGTCCGCTCTGTCGAGCAGGTTGACTCCGTTGACCGTGATGAACGGCCCGAGAACGGCATTCAGATTGGCTCCCTGCGAGGCGTTGGTGTACTCGCCGGAGAAGCGGAGCTGCACTTCGAGTCCTTTGCCTGCTTCCAGGCCCCACTCGGAGCTGCGGTCCCAGATCCCCTTCTGTGCGCACCCTGAAGGCGTTCCGGCCGTCACGGTGAGAAGCGCTGCTTCTTCCCTTGAAATTACATGGCTGACCGGCTCTCTTGTCGGAGTCGGAGACGGGGAAGGAGTCGGCGTTCCGACGATTTCTTCCCGTTCCGTCCAGACAAGCGTTTCGGGATCGAACAGCATCGTGATGTGCCTGCCGAGAGGTCTGCCGTTCAGCAGCGGGAAGTCGTCATCGATCACGACCTTGTTTTCCTTCGTGATGTCGAGATTGCCCGTGCCGCCGCCCACCAGGATGATGTGCAGGCTGACGTCCGAGTAGTTCATCAGGGTCATCGGGTTTCCGCCCCACAGCCCCGGGTCGATCGCCGCGATCCCGAGAGAGGGATCGTTGGCCGCCCTCGTCGCGAGATTGACGCCGTTGACCGTGATGTATTTCGCCAGGGTGTCCGAGAAACCGGTATAGGCCGCTGCAGCCGTGAAGGGTTTGGAGAAGATCAGTTCCAGCTCCATGCCGGTCCCGGCGGGGATGCCCCACGCCGAGCTCCAGTCGCACATGCCGGTCTGGCCCGAACCGTCGTTGGCTCCGGCCGCCACGGTGATTTTTTCTCCGAGCACCTCAGACCATACGAGGGTTTCCGGATCGAAGGAAAGCGTGATGGTCCTGCCCAGAGGCCTGCCGTTCAGCAGCGGGAAGTCGTCGTCGATGATGATCGTGTTTTCCTTCGTGATGTCAAGGTTGCCCGTGCCGCCGCCCACCAGGATGATGTGCAGGCTGACGTCCGAGTAGTTCATCAGGGTCATCGGGTTTCCGCCCCACAGCCCCGGGTCGATCGCCGCGATCCCGAGAGAGGGATCGTTGGCCGCTCTCGTCGCGAGATTGACACCGTTGACCGTGATGTATTTCGCCAGGGTGTCCGAGAAGCCGGTATAGGCTCCCTGATCCGTGAAGGGCTTGGAGAAGATCAGTTCCAGCTCCATGCCGGTCCCGGCGGGAACGCCCCATGCCGCACTCCAGTCGCACATGCCGGTCTGGCCCGAGCCGTCGTTGGCTCCGGCCGCCACGGTGATCTGCTCGCCGACGGTTTCCGACCATTCCATGGTCTCCGGATCAAACGTTAATGTGATCGTCCTGCCCATGGGCCGTCCGTTCAGCATCGGGAGATCGTCGTCCAGGATGATCGTGTTTTCCTTCGTGATGTCGAGGTTGCCCGTTCCGCCGCCCACCATGATGATGTGCAGGCTGACATCCGAATAGTTCATCAGCACCATGCAGTTTCCGCCCCACAGGCCGGGATCGATCGCCGCGACGCCGAGCGCGTCTTTGTTCGCGACCCTTGACGCGAGATTGACGCCGTTGACCGTGATGTATTGCGCCAGGGTGTCCGAGAAGAAGCTGTAGGCTGCCTTGTCCGTGAAAGGTTCCGAGAAGATCAGTTCCAGTTCCATGCCGGTCCCGGCGGGGATCCCCCACGCCGAGCTCCAGTCGCACATGCCGACCTGTCCGGATCCGTCATTGGCTCCGGCCGTTACGGTCACCGCGTCTTCGGGCAGGATGGTCCCCGCGGGCTCGGTCGGCTCCGCCGTCGGGCTGTCCGGGGATGTCCACGCCAGAGTCGCCGGATCGAATGTCAGGGTGATCTCCCTGCCGAGTGTCCCCGATAAAAGCGGGAAATCAGCGCTCAGGACGACCGTGTTGACTTCCGTGATGACGAGGTTCCCGGTGCCGCCGCCCACCATGATGATGTGCAGGCTGGTGTCGGAATAATTGGTCAGGACCATGTTGTTCCCGTCCCATAGTCCCGGGTCAACATCCGCGATGCCGAGCGACGGGTCGTTCGCGTGCCGGGTCGCCAGGTCGACGCCGTTGACCGTGATGTACTGTGCCAGGGTGTCAGGAAATCGGGTATAAGCCGCCGCATCCGTAAACGGTGCAGAGAAGACCAGTTCCAGTTCCATGCCGGTCCCCGACGGGACGCCCCATGCCGCGCTCCAGTCGCACATGCCGGTCTGGCCCGATCCGGCGTTGGCTCCCGCCGTGACGACCACAAGCGGCTCCACAGCCATTGCCGGGACGATCATTGCCATGCTGACCAGCGCGACGCACATCAGAGTTGCTAAAACTTTTTTCTTGGTTTTTTTCAACATACCTGTGCCTTCCTTTCAAAATATTGCTTCGGCCGTCTGATTCCGGTCAATGGATGTCCCAGATGTCCTTCAGGGTCTGCGCATAATTGTCTTTGACCTGGGCAATGGCATCCGCCGCCGTGATCTCGCCTTTCTTGATGGCCGTCAGCCTGCTCAGCCAGTCGCTGCGGACAGGCTCGGACAGCCAGGTCGGGCTGATCACGGAACGGGAGAGGATCATGTCGAAGACCAGCAGGGACTGCTCGTCCCGGACATAGGTTTCCCTTGCCGCGATCATGGCTTTGTTTTCGTCTGCCTTGGTGGCGTAGGTCGGGTCCGTCATGAAGTCGATCACCAGGGCGATGTCCTTGGCGTTCTCCGTCCCGGTCGGGATGGCGTCTCCGCCGAACCAGTCGATCCCGGAAACATAGTCCGAGGCTTTCGGCCCCTTCGGGATCATGACAACGCCGTAGTCATCGACCATCGCACCGTAGACTTCCGGATAGCGCAGACGCTCGAGGTATTCCGGCAGGAACCCGACTTTGCAGGAAGTAAAGAGTTTCGCATCGGAGAAAGCGTCCGCTTCGGGCATCACATGCTTCTGATAAAGCTGCTTGTAAAATTCAAGTGCCTCGAGAGCCTTGGGGTCTCCCGCGTTGAAGACGATCCCGTCCGCGGTTTTGAGGATGTAGTTCGTCCCGTTCGAAAGGACCAGGTCCGCGTACAGCAGCTTGTCATTGCCGACGGTCCCCCAGACATTGCCGGGATCGAGCTTCGAGATCTTTTCCGCGATTTCGAGGAATTTCGCCCAGGTCCATGTGCCGTCCTTCTGCCACTTGTAGATATCGTCGGGATTGTAGCCGGCATCCTTCACAAGTCTCTTGTTGAAGAACATCGCCTGGTTCAGCAGCCCCTTGTCCGGACCTTCCAGAACGGTTCCGCACACATACTGCTTTCCGCCGAAATTCGTGGTCTTCAGGAATTGCTGGTCCCATTTCGTCTTTCTCCAGTCAAAAACGCCGAACTGGTTCAGGTCCATGTACAGGCCGTTCTTGATCGGATTGGCGAGCGTGTGGGGTCCGGCCGTATCCATGATGTCAACGCTTGGATCGCCCGCGAGTGTCGATTGCCAGATCTCATCAAAATACATATCAGAGGCTGACAGGATCTTGAAATCGCAGTTGAATTTTTCCTTGATCTCGGCGATGCGTTTCTTGAACGGCTGGAAGCCCGCGGTCTGGGCATATTCTTCCGAATAGCCCCACATGTACAGCTTGACGACCCTGCCGTTCAGATCCTTGAACCGGCTGGTCGTGCTTGACGAGCTGCTCGACGAGCTGCTGCCGCCCGAGCTGGTGATCTGGGATGCCGTACTGTCCGCCGTGCTTTCCGCCCCGCTGCCGGATTCGCTGGCAGCCTCGCTGCTCTCCTGCACGCTGCTCCCGCCGGTGCTTTCAGACACGGCTTCCGACGAGCCCGCCTGGCTGCTCCCGGCCTGGCTGCTGTTGCTGCCGGTCGGCTTGGCGCATCCTGCGAAAACGCTCACGCACATCAGGATGATGACCGCCAGAGCGGCTGTCCTGAGCAGCGCCCTGTACCGGCCCGGAATGCTGTCGCCTTGCTTGTGTTTCACGGTTGAAAACTGTTTCATTTTTTTCCCTCCTTGACCCGTTTTTTTTGATCTGCCTCTGGTTTTTCAGCCTACCAATCCGCTTCGTTCGATGCTCTGGACAAAGATCTTCTGCGTAAATAGATACAAAATCAATAGCGGTACGATATGCAATATCATCGCTGCGCTGTCATAAAGCATGTTCTGCATGTTCCCTACGAAAATCCCTTCGGAGAAGGCAATCATGTCTCCCATC
>CAZDPQ010000103.1:0-9225 GCA_964507305.1 uncultured Oscillospiraceae bacterium | reverse complement strand
AGCCTATCATTTTCTGATCATCGGTGTTTCGCTGATCGCCAGCTCGCTCGGTTATCGGCTCTTCACGAAAAACTTCCTGAAACCCGCGGACCGGGTTCCCGATCCGGGACTCAGGGTGTCCGTCATCATCCCTGCCCGGAATGAGGAGAATAATCTGCCGCACCTGCTTGCATCGCTTGCCCGGCAGACTTATGTCTCCCACGAGATCATCGTCGTCGATGATTTCTCGTCCGACAGGACGGCGGAGATCGCGTCGGGCTATGCCGTGAAGCTGGTCAGCAACCCGCCGCTCCCGGAAGGGTGGACCGGCAAGAACTGGGCCGTATGGAACGGCTACCTCCACGCGACGGGCGATGTTTTCGTTTTTCTGGACTCGGACACCCGCCTTGCGCCGGAAGGCCTGGAGGTCCTGCTTGCCGCCCGGGCGAAGCAGGGAGGCGCGGTTTCGGCGCTTCCGTACCATTACAGCGAAGGATTCATCGAAAGGCTTTCGCTGGTACCGTACATCCTCGGGCTGTTTGCTTTCACCGCGCCCGCGGAGATCGCCAAAAAGGAGAAGCCTCTTTACGGATCCTGCATCGTCGTGAGCAGGACGGATTACGAAAGCGTTTCCGGCCACAAGGGTATCCAGACAGAGCTGCTGGACGACATGTCGCTCGGCAATGCCTTCTCGCGGGCAGGGATCCCGGTCTATACATTCCTGGGGAATGGTTTTGTGTCCTTCCGCATGTACCCCGGCGGGCTCCGGAGTGAGTTTCAGGGATTCAGCAAAGGCGCCGTCGGCGGCATGAATTCCCTGCGGAGCGGGACCGTGGCGATGATCGCGGCATGGGTCGCAGGGCTTGCCGTTTTCGGACTCGGGCTTCCCGCCGCAGCCTTCACGCTGCATATTCCGCTGATCCTGGCATTCGCGGCGGGCTACCTGCTCTATGCGGCGCAGTTCTATTACCTTTGCGCCTACACCGGCCGGTACGGCATCCTGATGCCGCTCCTGCATGCCGTTTCCACGCTCTTTTTCATCACCGTGATGCTGTACGCCGTTTACCGGACCTCGGTGCACAAAAATGTGATTTGGAAAGGCCGGATCGTGTCGGTCGTCAAAAGCACGGCCGATAATGTCCGAAAGAGGATGTAAGCCCGCCTGTCAATTCCGGGTAAAAAACAATAGTCCTTATTCGAAGTCCGGATCTTACTCCGATCGCCGGAGCTTAGTCGAATGCCCTGCGCAGACGCTCGCAATAATACTGGACATTCTCCCATTTCGCGTCGGGGGCGATCCGGTGGTCGGGGCACGGGATGTACCCGCCGAGATCCACGAGCCTCCTGAGGCGGTCGACCTCCTCGTCGACGGCCTTGTAATCTCTGGAAAACACGGTCTTGTTCATTCCGCCTACACCGAGCACGCGCCTCCCGTACTTCTCGCGCCAGGGCGCGATCGACGCGCCCCAGGTGCCGACTTCGATGGGGAACATCCCGTTGACGCCGTTGTCCAGCCAGACGGGGAGAAGGGCATCGATCATCCCGTCGCAGTCGACGGTGATGACATCCACGCCATATCCGGCCAGGAGATCGGCGAACCGGCGGTACCACGGGCCGACTTTCTCCTCGAAAACGGACGGGCTGATCAGCGGGCCGTTTTTAAAGCAGATATCCTCCCAGAAATGTGCATAATCCGGCTTGACGCCCTGCTCGAGGATCTTCTTCGCCGTTTCGAGCATCATGCCGGCATTGGTGTCGATGATCTCGTCGAAAAGGTCCTCGTCGTCCGCCAGGAGATAACAGGAACCGGCTACGCCGAGATAGTTGCGCACATTGCCGTACAGGCTTCCGCAGTGCAGGGCGACAGGCATCCCGCGGCCTTCCGATGTCATATAGGGTGAAAAATCCGCGTGCGCGTACCGCGCGTCCGACATCTGCAGGCGGTGTTTATACTCTTTCTCCCAGCTTGCCCTGTCCGTAAGCGTGTGCTCGATCTCGGCCGGGATGGAAACGACGCCGGGCTTCACCAGCACGACGACGCCGTTCTCGTCGAGCCGCTTGATGTGGCCGTCCGGCAGCTCTTCGATGATTTTCGGCTCGAACGCGGGAAGCAGGCCCGTATTGCCTCCGAAGGTCGAGTTCCAGTTGAAATCGAATCCGAGCCTCCGGCTGATGACATTCTCGTTCGGGCTGTTGTCCCAGACATCCCTGGCTTCTTCATCGGAGATGTGGCCTTCCAGGCGCCACTTTTCGATCGTTTCCGTCCAATAGCCGAAATGGACGATCGGGAAATGCTTGTAATCGCGGTAATGGAGAATGGCCATCGTGTCGTCCCGTAAACTCATCGTCGACCTCCTGAATAGATAATACTTGCGTCGCTTCCGCAAACGGCGGGGCACTGCTGGTCCGGCACACGGCAATGAGCCGCATACAGCGCCATTCTACCACGGCGCGGCACTGGCGGATGATCATTATTTGCGGTATAATAGGAAAATATTGCTGCGATTTCTTCCGGTAGGCGGACCGGCCCGGGCACGGCCGGGCCTTCCATCCGTCAGGCCGTGGGGAGAGCGGATCGGAGAGGTGGAGATGGCTGCTTCCGGCACCGGAATGTATTCCGTTTCAAGCCTGATGGATGTGGCGCCGGAATCCCGGAGCCTGGCTCACACGCCGGGCGTCTGGGCCAGGCAGCTGCCGTTCTATCTCATCGGATGCGGTCATTTTTTTGCCAACGAAGGGTATTATACGGAGCGCACCGGGCTGCCGAATTACCTCCTGCTTTATACGGCCGGCGGCACCGGCTTCGTCCGAACGAAGGATGCGGAAGCGGTGCTTTCCGAGGGCAGCCTGGCGGTCATCAACTGCGTGCATTACCAGTATTACAGGACCCTGGGTCCGGAAGTCTGGAACTTCAAATGGTTCCATTTCGACGGCGCTTCCGCGGACTTGTATTGCAAAATCTTCAACGGCGATTCCCTGGCTGTCGCGTATGCGGGCGCGGATTCTCCCGTCTCAGGATGGCTCGACCGGTTGTACGATGAGGGAGAAAGCGCCGCTGCGGATGCGGATATCGGGATCGTGGAGACCATCACGCGGATCCTGACCGAGGCGATCCGACTCAGGCAGAGCAGCATCTCGGCGGAACGGTACGCCCGCTGCTCGGGAGACATATCCCAGGCGATCGACGCGATCCGAGAAGGCTTTTCCGGCAAGCTCTCGATCGGAGACCTTTCAGAACGCGCGCATATGAGCAAATACCATTTCCTCCGGGTCTTCAAGGAATGCACCGGGCAGACTCCCTATGAATTCCTGCTCCTGCACCGGATCGGCGAAGCCCGCAGGCTGCTGCAGAAGAGCGACATGCCCGTATCGGAGATCGCCGGCCTGTGCGGATTTTCCGACACGAGCAATTTCATCCGCTGCTTCCGGAGGACCTGCGGGACTACCCCGGGGGCATTCAGAAAGGACAGGATCTTCACGGCATGATCTTTCTCGCGGCCGCGCTGCCGGACGAGGCGGCGCCATTGATCGGACGGCTCGAACTTCGCCGGGATCCTGCGGAAACGGCGCTGCGGATCTACGGCGGCGAAGGGATTCGCCTTGTTGTGACGGGCGCCGGAAAGGCGGCAGCGTCGTCGGCCGTGACCCATCTACTGACATCGTTTCGCGCCCGCAGGGAGGACATCCTGATCCATTACGGGATCAGTGCGCTGTACCGCGGCGGTCCGGACGGAAGACCCGCCGGCCCGGACGCGGAGCCGGGCTTCTACCTCGGACGGGCCATCCGGGATCTGGCTTCCCGCCGGAGCTTCTACCCCGATCTGCTCCGCGCGCTCCCTTTCCCGGAAGCGGAGATCCTCACCGTACCGTTCATCTATCGCCGGAATGATCCGGAGAACCGGCCGGAGAGCTGGAAGCTGCCTTTTACGCGGATCGGACGGACGGATGGCGGGGCGGGAGCCGGCGTCTGCCCGCTGCTGATCGACATGGAAGCCGCCTTTGTCTGGGAAGCGGCCTCGCGGTTTCTTTTCGCGCACAACATCCTGGTCCTGAAGATCGTATCGGATGAGGGGGATCCGGATTCCGTGAGCCGGAAACGGGTGAAAGCCCTGGTTGCGGAACACGCGGATGCGATCGCGGAGCTTGTCCGCGGACTGTCCGGCGGGCACGCGGCGGCAGCGGACAAGGATGCCTGTCTGCTGGCAGCGCACGCGGCGGATGCGTTGAAGCTGTCTTTTTACCAGACCGCGGAGCTTGACAGGCTGGCGAAACATTATGCCGTCCGGAACGGCAGCCTGGATGGCATCCTGGACGAGGCCGGGCTGGCGGAGGCGGCGGAAGCATGCGGACTGAAGCAGGCCGCGAACCGGAGGGAGGGGAAGCTGGTCTATGCGAAGATCCGTGAAAAGCTCCTTGAACCGTGATTTCTCCCATGTCTATGTGGAGGAAGGCGCGGCGGACCATCCCGAGACCCGCCGGATCCTCGCGGTCCTGAAGGATCCGCCGGTGATCCCGATCGCGCACTACAAGGATGTGTTCTGCAGGACCCATCAGGATTTCAGGGCCCAGAAGGAAAGCCGCGGGCTGATCCTTGCCGTCAAAAGGCCGCCTTTCCTTTATCCCGGCTCCCCGATGTGCGATTCCTTCGGACACCGGTGCTTCCTTTATTCTTCCAATGCCATGAACTGCGTCTATGACTGCGAATACTGCTATCTGCAGGGCATGTATCCGTCCGCGAACCTGGTCCTGTTTGTCAACACGGAGGATGTCTTCCGCGAAACCGACCGGGAGCTGGCGGAGCATCCCGTCTACCTGTGCATTTCCTACGACAGCGACCTGCTTGCGATGGAGCATCTGGCCGGGTTGTGCCGGCGCTGGATCGAATTCGCCCGGGAGAGGCCGGACCTGACCGTCGAGATCCGCACCAAGAGCGCGGCGTTCGGCGCCATCGCGGACCTGCCGCCCGCGCGGAACGTGATCCTCGCGTGGAGCCTGTCGCCGCGGGGCATCGCGGCGAGGTACGAGCACCGCGCGCCGCCGCCGTCCGCGCGGATCCGCGCGATGAAAGCGGCGAGGGACCGGGGATGGCCTGTCCGGCTTTGCGTCGACCCGGTCCTGAGGACGAAGGACTGGCGGGAGCAGTACACGGAGCTCATCCGCGAGGTCCGGGCGGCGTTCGGAGCGGAAATGCTTCCGGAGCTGAGCGTCGGGGTTTTCCGCGTGCCGGAACGCTCTCTCAAGGTCATGCGGAAGATCCGGCCGGATTCGGACCTGCTCGCGTTCCCGTTCGTCCGCGATCCGTGCGGGGTGCGGGCGGAGGACGGGCCCGGACCGAAATCCCGCACCTACGCCCCGGAGCAGCGGGATGAGATGATCGCCTTTCTCGAAAAGGGCTTCCGCGACGGCGCGGAATGAACGGCTGCCGGGAGCCTTCCAACATTCAACATTCCTGCATCAATATCCCACATGCGAGGCTGGCGGATCGCCGCGCGTATGGTATGATGGATGCAAAGGGAAAGGAGCCTGATCAGGATGAAAACGATATTTGTTACGGGCGGCGCGGGCTATATCGGGAGCCATACCTGTGTGGAGCTGCTGAACGAAGGGTACGATGTCGTCGTTGCCGATAATTTTTCCAACAGCAGCCCCGAAGCACCGGAGCGGGTCCGCCGGATCACGGGCCGGGACTTTCGTCTTTATGAGGCCGACCTTTGCGACCGGGAGGCGCTCGCGGCGATTTTCCGCGAAAACCGGATCGACGCGGTCATCCATTTCGCGGGCCTCAAGGCAGTCGGTGAATCCGTAGAGAAACCGCTCGCGTATTATTCGAACAACCTGATCAGCACGCTCGCGCTGTGCGAGGCGATGCGTTCCGCGGGAGTGAAGAAGCTTGTTTTCAGTTCGTCCGCGACTGTGTACGGCGACCCGGAGACGGTGCCGATCCGCGAGGATGCCAGGCTTTCCGCGACGAATCCCTACGGCAGGACCAAGCTCATGATCGAAGAGATCCTGCGCGACCTCGCGCATTCCGACCCGGAATGGTCGATCGTCCTGCTCCGGTATTTCAATCCCATCGGCGCGCACGGATCCGGCCTGATCGGCGAGGACCCCAACGGGATCCCGAACAACCTGCTGCCGTATATCGCCCAGGTCGCGATCGGGCGCCTGCAGAAGCTCAGCGTCTACGGCGGCGACTACCCGACCCCCGACGGCACCGGCGTGCGCGACTATATCCATGTGACCGACCTCGCGCAGGGCCACTGCCGCGCGCTCGAATACCTGGAACGTTTCCGCGGCGCCGATGCGGTCAATCTCGGCACCGGCTGCGGCTACAGTGTCCTCCAGGTCCTCCGCGCGTTCGAAAAAGCCTGCGGCCGCACGATCCCGTACGAGATCACGGTGCGGCGGCCCGGCGACATCGCCGAATGCTACGCCGACCCTTCCAGGGCGGCCGACCTGCTGCACTGGACCGCCCGCTTCGGCATCGACCGCATGTGCGAGGATGCCTGGCGCTGGCAGAGCATGAATCCGGACGGATACGGACGCGGAAAAAGCGATTGACAACATCCGTCGGATGTGATATCTTTGTACAAATTTTACTTTTTTTAAGGAGGTAAAAGCCATGATGCGTTCCGGGATCCCTTCTGCCGGCGTCCGACAGAACACAACCGGCCGGCAGTATGCCGACGGCCGGCAGTTTGCCACCGGACGGCAGTCTGCCGCCGGCCGGCAGGACACAGCCGTATCCATGATGCGCCGCGGGCTTTTACCGTTCATTCCCTGATCAGCCTCGATCGATCATAAGCATCCCGAACGGAACGGCCTCAGGCGAAAGAAGGATCATCGCCCGGGCCGTTTTTCCGCATACGCGGGATCGGACGGCCGCCGCGAAAGGCGGAACCGGAAAGGAAGGGAGACCATGCTGTTTACAAGGTATTCGAACGCGGAAGATTTTGAGCGCGATACGAAAGAGATCCTGATGCGCCATGAGATCCAGAACAACCTGTTTTTCCGCAACATCGGCAACGGTCTCGGCAGGGAGGATTGCTCCGGCATGGTCATGGCGACGGTCCGGGACAGCGCGGGTGCGATCCTTCTGACCGCCATCCGCACGATCCCGTTCCCGCTCCTGATCTACGCGACGGACAACACGCCGCAGGAGCAGGCGGCCGACTTCCTGGCGGCTTCCCTGTACAGGAGCGGGACCGATGTCGATCTGGTCATGTCCGAAAAGGACCTTGCGGAGCGATTCTGCAGGGCCACCTGCCGGCTGTCCGGAAGGACGTACGCCAGAAGCGAAGGCCTGGCGCTGTACATTCTGGACGAAGTCCGGCCTCTCGCGCTGCCGGAGGGGGCATTCCGCAGGGCGGAGGAGAAGGACCTGTACTTTTTGCCTTATTGGTACGCGGATTTTGTGACGGCATGCCGCCTCGGCGGATATGACCTCGGGCAGGGCGCCGCGGCTGCCCGTGCGCAGATCGAGGGGGAAGCGGCTTATCTCTGGGAAGACGGAATCCCGGTATCGCTGGCGGCGACCGTACGCCATACGTCCGACTGTGCTTTCATCGGCAGCGTCTACACGCCGCCGCAGTACAGAGAGAGAGGCTACGGCACCGCCTGTGTTTCCTCGCTGTCCCGGAAGCTGCTCGCGGACGGGTGGAAGCACTGTGCGCTGTACGCCGACCGCGACAATCCCTATTCCAACAAGGTATACCGGAAGATCGGCTACAGGGAGATTTTCCGGTATGACCAGTACCGGATCGCCCTGGGCGGGGCGTGAGACCGCGGCATCAGGATGAAAACGATGGTATAATGGCATGGAGAAGCGGAATGCCGCGAGGTGATTTATGGACGATCCGGGACCGGTCCCGCCGACACTCGAAACAGGACGGCTGATCCTGCGTGCATGGCGGGAGGATGACCTTGACGCCGTCCAGGCGTATGCAGGCATCCTCGACAATGTTTTCTTCATGCCGTGGGGACCCAACAGCAAGGAAGATTCCCTCCTTTTCCTGCGGCGGTCGATCGGGCAATACCGGACGGAGCCGATGTGCGGCTACGCATACGGCGTCGTTCTCAAAAAGACCGGCAGGCTGATCGGCGGCTGCGAGATTTCCGTCAGGCCGGGGGAAAAGGAAGCCGCGCTCGGCTGGATCCTGCATCGCGATCACTGGAAACAGGGATACGGGACCGAGCTGGCGCACGAATTGCTGCGGTTCGGCTTTGACGACCTCCTTCTCCACCGCATTTTCGCGACATGCGACAGTCTGAATACCGGCTCGTACCGTGTCATGGAGCGCAATCACATGCGCAGGGAAGGGTATTTTATCGGAAATCGGCTCATCCGGGGGCAATGGCGCGACGAATTCCTGTATGCCATGCTGGACGAAGACTGGGAAGTGCGAAAGGAAATCGATCAGTACAACGCATTGCCGGTGTCCTTTGAGGGATTCATCGATTTGCCCGCCCTGTCGGACGGCGTGGTCGAACTCATCTGCCGCGAGAAGAAACCCGCCGTTCCGGAAATCGGCCATGTCCCTGCGTACGGGTTCGACATTTATGTCAGAGGGGTCCGCGCGGGGACGATCGGGCTGAGGATCGGCTATACGGACGGGCTTTATTACGGCGGACAGATCGGATATGCCGTCGACGAGGAGCACCGGGGCCACAGTTATGCGGCGAAGGCCTGCAGGCTGCTGGCTCCCGTGATCCGCGCCCACGGGATGGACAGGGTGCTCATCACCACCGACCCCGGCAATGCCCCGTCCCGAAGGACCTGCGAAAAGATCGGAGCATGCCCGGTCCGCACCGCCCGCCTTCCCGACTGGCACGACCTGTACCGGGAAGGGCACCGGTCCGTGAGCATTTATGAATGGGATTTGAAATGATCGGCGGCTGCAGGCAGGCAGGCAGGCTGTTGATGAGGATGAGGTGCGGTGATGAAGATCCGGGAGGCTGCGGACGCCGATTTCGGGAGTATTTACCGATTGAATCGTGATGGGCTCGGATACGATTATCCGGAAGAACGAACGCATGACAGACTCCGCTTGATTCTGTCACTGGCAACCGAAAAAATTTTCGTTGCGGAAGCAGAAGGCGTCATAATCGGCTATATCCACTTGAGTAATTACGAATGCACATATTCCGACAGTGTGAAAAATATCATGGCTTTATCCGTTCGGGAAGGATTTCGCAGGATGGGCGTCGGACGGCTTCTGCTTCAGACGGCGGAAGACTGGGCAAAGG
>CAZDPQ010000102.1:0-9310 GCA_964507305.1 uncultured Oscillospiraceae bacterium | reverse complement strand
GTCCGCGCGTGGCTGGGAGGAATTCCATTATGTCAGCAAATTCGGCGGAGACGTGTACCGTTACCGGAAACAAGTATTCAAATGACATTCCGGCAATTCCGCAGGCCATCGATATGGTCGTTTTTTTACCTTTTTTGGCAAATTTTTCCGTTGTAACCGGTGCCGAAATGAACTATACTCAATATCGTCCTTGATCGTTTTCATGGCATGTGCGCAGGCTTTCCGGATTTTTGAGCGCGGGGTGGGATATGGAAGAGACATTAAACGGCTTTATGGAAAAACTGGCATCGAAGGACCCGGTCCCGGGCGGCGGCGGCGCGAGCGCCTTGATCGGAGCGGTCGGGGTGGCGCTTTGCTCCATGGTGGCGAACCTGACTTCCGGGAAGAAGAAATATGCCGAATACCAGGCGGACATCGAGCGGATCCTTGAGAGGACGTGCGGTACGATGGCGGATCTGATGGACCTGATCGCGAAGGATGCCGAGGTGTTCGGGCCTCTGGCCGCGGCGTACGGCATTCCGGCCGGCGAGCCGGGGCGGGAGGTGACTCTGGAGGCGGCGCTCGTGACGGCCTGTTCGGTCCCGCTTGAGATCCTGCGCCAGGTGAGCGGGGCAGTCGGCATCATCGAGGAGCTTTCGGTCAAGGGTTCGCGGCTGGCGGTCAGCGACGTTGCGGTGGCGGCTTCCGCCTGCAGGTGCGCGATGGAGAGCGCGGCGATGAATGTGTATATCAATACCAAGCTGATGAAGGACCGGGACTACGCGGAGAGGACCAATGCCCGGACCGCCGGGATCCTGCGGGATGCGTGCGCGCGGTGCGACAGGGTCTACGCGGAGATCGGCGAAAGTCTGAGGTGCGAGGGATGAAAGAGCTGAAAGGGCAGCCGGTTGCCGGCGCCATGAATGAGGGATCGGCCGAGCGGATCCAGAAGCTGAAGGAGCGGGGGATCGCCCCGAGGCTGGCGGTGGTCCGCGTGGGCGAAAGCCCGGACGACCTGGCGTATGAGAACGGCATCCGCAAGCGCTTTGCCGCGGCAGGCGCGGAGATGGAGACGTTCGTCCTTCCGGCGGACGCCTCGCAGGACGAGCTGGAGCGGACGATCGCGTCGCTCAACGAAGATGCGGGCACGCACGGGATCCTGCTGTTCCGCCCCCTGCCGAAGCATTTGTCGGAGGAGCGGATCAAGCGTCTGATCGATGAGCGCAAGGATGTGGATTGCATGGGCCTGATCAGTCTGGCGCGCATCTTTGCCGGCGACAGGGACGGCTATCCGCCGTGCACCGCCCAGGCGGTCATCGAGATGCTGGATTTTTACGGCATGGACCTGACCGGCCGGCGCGTGACCGTGGTAGGACGGAGCCTCGTGGTGGGGAAGCCCCTCGCGATGCTGCTGCTGGGACGAAATGCTACCGTTACGGTCTGCCATACGAAGACGCGGGACCTTGCGGCCGAATGCAGACGGGCTGATATCCTCATCGCATGCGCCGGATCGCCCGGCATGATCACATCCGCCCATGTCCACCCCGAGCAGATCGTCATCGACGTCGGGATCAACATGGTGGACGGCAGGCTTTGCGGCGATGTCGATTCCGAGGATGTGAGCGGTAAGGTCGAGGCTCTTTCTCCGGTGCCGGGAGGGGTCGGATCGGTCACGACGTCCGTTCTCCTCAAGCATACGGTGACCTGCGCAGAGCGGGCCTGAGAAGGCATGGAAAAGCCGGCCCGGCGAGAGACAACGCGGGACCGGCTTTCGGATCATTTTACGACGATATTCGCGAGTCTTCCCTTTACGTAGATGAACTTTACGATCGGCCTGCCCGCGGTCAGCTCCGCGATCTGGGGATCGGCCAGGACCGTGTCCCGGACTTCATCCCCGGACGCCGATACGGGGACCATGAGGCGGGCTTTGATCGCGCCGTTGATCTGGACGGCGATCTCGACCTCATCCTTGACAAGGGCTTTTTCATCCCATGCCGGCCAGGGTTGGCCGAATACGGAAAAGCCCAGTCCGAGCCGGCTCCACATCTCTTCCGTGAAATGCGGCGCGAAAGGCGCCGTCAGCAGCAGCAGGTCTTTCACCGTGTCGTAGAAGACCGTGTGGTACGCTCCGTCCGCGGCGGCCTGGTACCGGCCGATCGCGTTCATCAGCTCCATCAGGCGCGCGACGGAGGTGTTGAACTGGAACCGTTCCGCGTCGGCCGTAACGGATCGGATCGCCGAGTGCCGTGCGAACTGCAGATCCTTCTCCAAAGTCCCCATCCCGTCCGGGGCGGTATCCGCGGCTCCGGCGGCCTTCAGCGCGGCCGTTTCGTCGACGAGACGCTCGATCCTCGATACGAATTTGGCGATCGCCTTGACGCCGTCGTCGCTCCAGGGGCCGCCGTCGGTGTAGGCGAAACCGAAGGCAAGATACATCCGGAAAACATCGGAACCGTACTGGTCGATGTAATCATCGGGGCAGATCGTATTGCCCTTGGACTTGGACATCTTCTGACCGTCTTTTCCGAGGATCGTGCCCTGGTGCACAAGGGATTGGAAGGGCTCGTCAAAATCGAGATGCCCCATGTCCCGCAGCGCCTTGGTGATGAACCTTGCGTACAGAAGATGCATCGCGGCATGCTCCGCTCCGCCGATGTACTTGTCGACCGGCAGCATGGCGTCGGCGATATCCCGGTCGAAAGCCTTTTCCGTGTTCCGGTTGTCGACATAGCGCATCTGGTACCAGGAGGAACAGACGAAGGTGTCCAGCGTGTCCGGATCCCGCCGCGCGGGACCGCCGCAGACCGGGCAGACGGTGTTCATGAAGGCTTCGCTCTTGGCAAGCGGAGACTGCCCGTCGGGCTTGAACTCGACATCGTACGGCAGGAGCACGGGCAGGTCCTGCTCCGGGACGGGGACCCGTCCGCAGGTGTCGCAATAGACGACAGGGATCGGCGTTCCCCAGTACCGCTGGCGGGACACCAGCCAGTCCCGAAGCCTGTAGTTGACCTTCAGGCTGCCTTTGCCCTCCGACGCGAGCCTGGCGATGATGCCGGCCACGGCATCGTCGAAGCCGAGCCCGTCAAATGCGCCGCTGTGGATGTTGACGCCCTTTTCGCAGTCGGGCAGCGGGGGTTCGCTCCCATCTGCCGGCACGATCACGCGCCGGATCGGAAGGCCGAACTTGACCGCGAATTCGTAATCGCGCTCGTCATGCGCCGGGACAGCCATGACCACGCCGGTGCCGTATCCCGCGATGACATAGTCCGAAGCCCAGATCGGGACTTTCTCCCCCGTAATGGGATGGACGGCATACGAACCGGTGAAAACGCCGGTCTTTTCCCTCACGGTGGACATCCGGTCGATATCGCTGGCCTTCTTGGCCTGCTCGCGGTAATTGGCGACCGCCGCGCGGCATTCCTCCGTCGTCAGCAGTTCGCAGGCCTCGCTTTCGGGGGCGACGACGACATAGGTGACGCCGTACAGCGTGTCGGCCCGGGTCGTGAAGACCGGGAGCTCCAGGACGGAGCCGTCTTCGCAGAGGATCGGACGACCTCCCTTGAGGGCTCCGAACACGATCATCGCCCCTTCGGAGCGGCCGATCCAGTTGGTCTGGATCTTCTTGGTGCGCTCGGGCCAGTCCAGGCCGGGCAGGCAGTCGAGCAGCTCCTGGGCGTAATCCGTGATTTTGAAAAACCACTGGGTCAGGTTCTTGCGGGTCACCTCGGCGCCGCAGCGCTCGCACTGGCCGTCGCGGACCTGCTCATTGGCAAGCACGGTGCTGCACGACGGGCACCAGTTGACGGGGGCGTTCTTGCGATACGCCAGACCGTGCTTGTACAGCTGCAGGAACAGCCACTGGTTCCACTTGTAATACTCGGGGAAACATGTCACGACCTCATAGTCCCAGTCGAACATGCCGCCCATCGCCCGCAGCTGCTTCTCCATGGTCGCGATATTGTCGACGGTGCTGTCGTGGGGATGGATCCCGGTCTTGATGGCGTAATTCTCGGCAGGCAGGCCGAACGCATCGAATCCCATGGGCTGGAAGACATTATAGCCCTGCATGCGTTTCATCCGCGCCCAGGAATCGGACAATGAGTAATTGTACCAGTGTCCGACATGCAGGTTGGCTCCGGAGGGATAGGAAAACATCTCGAGGACATAAAGCTTCTTGTCCCTCTTCGACGGGTCAAAACGGTTCGCGCCCGTCCCGGCCCATTCAGCCTGCCATTTGCGATCGGTTTCGATGGAGTAAGCCATAGTCCCAAACCTCGTGGCGGATCCGTGCCGATGCCCGGATGCCGCTGCCATTCGTCAGCATTTCCACCCATTTTACCATAAAAAGACCCGCCGGAACAGCGGGAGGAGGGCGGCGGATCAGAGCAGCGTATCAGGGCAGCGGATCAGAGCAATGTTGAAAGGCAGATCAGAAGGACGATGTGCGCCGGATAGTACACATAGAAAAAGTACTTGCGCACGAGAGACGGCTTGCGGGCGGCAGAGGACGGGAACGCGTTGAAAAGGAAGGCTGAGGCGATCGAGACGGACTGGATGGCAGGAAACAGAGCGTTGCCGCCTGTCAGCGCAGCGACCGCGACATAGCCGGCATTCAGGATGATCAGGGTCGGCAGGAGGGTCGGCAGGCACACCTTGCCGTCCTCGGGATTGAAGGCGATATGGATGAGAAGCACCGTGAGCAGGCCGTAGGTCCCGTAGTCTGCGTTCAGCAGGTTGACGCACGCAAAGGCCGCGATGACCATGAGCACGCCGAGCGGAACCCCGACGCGGGGTGAAAGACTGATCCCGCCGAGGTTGACACGCACGTCGAACCGCGCGTCGCGGACCTTGAGCGGCGGATTGCACGCCAGCGTCATGCTGGCGACCATGTCGTGGTAGGAGCGCATCGCGAGGTCGTAGCCCATGAGCATGACCAGCGCGAACGTGAACAGGACCAGGATATTGGTCCAGGAAATGTCGAAGACGGACTTCTGCAGGCCCGCGTACACGCCGGCGGCGGATATCGAGAAATGCGCGATCAGCGACCAGACCGCCATCCGCAGCAGATAGCGGAAGCGGTTGGAGGTGAGATGGAAGCCGCGGACGATGGAATAGGCAAAGATCGGGAACGCGAGGCGCCCGATGATGCGGAGCAGGTAATAGACAGGCACGGGCAGATCCGCGCTGAAATAGTATCCGACATGGTCGATCGTCATGAAAATCAGGGCAAGCAGCTTCAGCATCCGCATCTCCTCCGGCAAGCGCCGACCGGAACCGGGCCCTCCCCTTTCCGGTGATTTCCATTATAGCACCGCGGCCGGCAAATGACAGCCGGAACGCAAGTCCCTAGTGCATTTTTGCGTAAAATGTTATATGATAAACCAATGCGGCGGATGAAAGAACAGCGCCGTCCGGACGGCCGCGGAAGGCTGCGGGGTCCGGATCATGCGGATCGGAAGGGATCGTTCAGATGGGATTTGGATTGGATATCGGGATCGATTTGGGTACCGCGACGGTACTGATTTATGTAAAAGGCAAAGGGGTCGTCCTGAGGGAGCCGTCGGTCGTGGCGATCAACACGCGGACCGGCCGTGTCCTGGCGGTCGGCGAGAATGCCCGCCTGATGCTCGGGAGGACGCCCGACCCGGTCGGCGCGATCCGGCCTCTGCGCGACGGGGTCATATCGGATTTCAAGGTGACCGAGGTCATGCTCAAGGAGTTCATCCGCCGGGTCTATAAGGGCACATTCGCCAAGCACTTCAAGCCGACGATCATGGTCTGCGTCCCCAGCGTCACCACCCCGGTCGAGCAAAAGGCGGTCGAGGATGCCTGCCTGCATGCCGGAGCCAAGGACGTGTTCCTGATCCGTGAGCCCATCGCAGCCGCGATCGGCGCCGGCATCGACATCGCGAAGGCCTGTGGCAGCATGATCGTCGACATCGGCGGCGGCACGACGGATATCGCGGTCATTTCCCTTTGCAGGCCGGTCGTGGATTATTCGCTCAAGGTCGCCGGCGACAAGTTCGACGAGGCGATCGTGAAGTACATCCGCCGGAAGCACAATGTCCTGATCGGCGAACGGACGGCAGAGGACCTCAAGATCAGCATCGGCTGCGCGTATCCCCGCGAGGATGACGTCACCATGGAAGTCCGCGGCCGCAACCTGATCACCGGGTTGCCGGCGACGATCACGGTCCATTCGTCCGAGCTGCTCGAAGCGCTCGAGGAGCCCATCGCCCAGATTTTCGAAGCGGTCCATTCCGTGCTCGAACGCACGCCGCCCGAGCTGATGGCGGACATCAGCCAGCGCGGGATCGTCCTGACCGGCGGCGGCGCGCTGCTTTACGGGATCGACCGCCTTCTTTCCGACAAGATCGGGATCGAAGTGGTCGTGGCCGACGACGCCGTATCCTGCGTCGCGATCGGCACGGGCCGTGCGCTGTCCATGAGGGACCGTTTTATCGCGATGGGCGATGAATGATCCCGATGCTGCGGATTTCCTGAGGGTCCACGGAATGGTATAATGGATCTGTACAGGAGGTGCCGTATGGACAGCCAGCAATCGGAGTTCATGGACCGGCTTTTCCAGGCCGCGCACGATGAGGGGCGCGGCACGCTGTACGAGCACGAGGTCTACGGCATGCTTTCCGCGATCGGGATCGATGTGCCGGACTGTGTTTTCATACGGGACATCACGGAGGTGACCGATGAGATGCTTGCGCGTTTCCGGTCGCCTTTTCTCATGGTCAAGCTTGTGTCGCGGGATCTGGCGCACAACCAGCGGTACGGTGGAGTCAAGAAGATCTCCGGCAGAGATCCGCTTTTCATCCAGTTCGCGATGACCCGGATGCGCGAAAAGGTGCTGTCCTTTTTCCCGGAAGACCGTAAGCCCCGGATCGATGGGTTTCTCATCATCGAATTCATCAAATTCACCCAGGCGCTCGGAAATGAGATCATGATCGGCCTGCAGGACGACATCGCGTTCGGTTCGGTGACGACGCTCACCAAGGGCGGCGACGACGCGGAGTTTTTTTCCAAATACTACGATCCCGCGAATCTCGTCCTCTCCCCGATCTCGTATGAAGACGCATACCGGCTGGCAGACGGCCTGAAGATCCGCCACAAATATCTCGAGACGGGCCATCCCGATTATATCGGCAAGCTTGCAGGCGCCGTGTCGGCCATCAGCGGGCTCGGCTACGATTATTCGATGGCTTCGCCGAAGCTGCCCCGCTTCCATCTGAAAGTGCTCGATGTCAACCCGATCGTGTTCGCCGAGGACGGGCGGTTCATCGCGATCGACGGCTATGCGGAGTTCGAGCCGTCCAGCGCGGACTCCCTGTACAACCGGACCCCGGACACCTCGAACATCGAGAAGTTTTTCAGGCCCCGGGGCATCGCGGTGTTCGGCGTCTCCTCGGATCCGGACAAGTATTCCATGGCAAGGGTCATTGTCGGCCTGTTCCTGGACCTCGGCCGGGAAGACCTGTACTGCGTCAATCCGAAGGGCGGCACGGCGCGGGTGGCGGGCAGGGATTTCACCCTGTACCGCGACTTCGCGGAGATCCCCGGTCATGTCGATCTGATCGTGTACGCCGCGCCGGCCAAGAACACCCTGCTCTTTCTGCGGTCCATCCCCGAGGACAAGGCGATCATCCTGATCTCCGGGATCCCGCCCGAGATCGATTACAGCGAATTCGTGCGGGCGACGAAAGAACGACGGCACGGGATCCGCCTCGTCGGCCCGAACTGCATGGGCGTCTTCCAGGCGCCCTCGGACGGCATCCCGGGAGTCAACACCCTTTTCATCGAAGAGCACAAGCTCCGCATCGCCCATTCCCCCGCGAGCAATACGGCTCTGGTCACCCAGAGCGGCGCCATGGGCATCACGATGATCGAGCAGACCCAGCACGCGAAGATCCTGCGCTCCATCGTCAGCATCGGAAACAAAGCCGATGTCAATATTCCCGATCTTCTCGCATATTTCGAAAAGGAAAAGGCGATCGACGTGGTATCTCTTTATATCGAGGGGATCAACGAACACGAGGGACGGCAGTTCTTCGAGCTGGCGGCCGCGAGCGCGAAGGCCATCATCGTCTACAAATCCGGCCGCACACGGGCGGGCGTCCGGGCGGCGGCCTCGCACACGGCCGCGATGTCCGGCAGCTACGATGTCTTCCGCGCGGCGTGCGAACAGGCGGGATGCGTCCTGACCGAGGAGCTGGACGACTTTTACCATTTCACCAAAGCCTTCGCGATGCTCAGCGGGAAAAAGGCCGCGGGCAACCGGGTGGCGGGTGTCGTGAATGCCGGGCTGGACGCGACGATGGGCGCCGATACGATCTATTACCTCGACCAGGCGGTGCTGTCCGATGAAACGACGGCGCGCATCCGGCAGCTGAACACCCAGGGCCTTGTCGACACCGGCACCTCGTTTCTGGACGTGACGCCCATGACGGACGACACCGCTTTTGCGGCGTATGTGCGGACCGTCATCGAGGACGACAATGTCGACTGCATGTTCATCGCCATCGTCCCGCACATCGAAAACCTCAAGACGGTCGAGTCGGATTACCTGGACCCTGACGCGATCGCGGTGCTCCTCGCGGAAATCGTCCGGACGAGCGGCAAACCGGTCGTGGTGTCGGTCAATTCCGGCGACCATTACCGCCACCTGGTGGCGTACCTCGAAGAACAGGGCATCCCGGTGTACCCGAACATCCACGCGGCGATCCGCAGTCTGGACGCTTTCGTTCGGTACCGGCTCAGCCGAGGAAAGAGCTGAAATCCCCCCTCGAGAAGCCGTTGAAAAATACCGGAAAAACAGCGCTGGAAGGCCGGAATTGGCTATTGACAAAGATAATACCGGCTGTTAAAATTACCTAGCACATTGAGCGTGTGAACATGGATTTCATGGCGGCGTAGCTCAGTTGGCCAGAGCATTCGGTTCATACCCGAAGTGTCGTTGGTTCAAATCCGACCGCCGCTACCACATGGCCCGTTGGTCAAACGGCTAAGACATCGCCCTTTCACGGCGAAGATAGGAGTTCGATTCTCCTACGGGCTACCATCATTGCGGTCAGTGCGCGGGATTAACTCAGTGGTAGAGTGTCACCTTGCCAAGGTGAAAGTCGCGAGTCCGAATCTCGTATCCCGCTCCACAACAAGGCCAATCTTGATGCAAGGATTGGCCTTGTTCATAAGGCACCATAGCCAAGTGGTAAGGCAGAGGTCTGCAAAACCTCTATTCTCCAGTCCGAGTCTGGATGGTGCCTCCAGAGAGGATCCGCTGCCGCGGATCCTCATTGAAGAACCGATGCGGTGCATCGGT
>CAZDPQ010000101.1:0-9331 GCA_964507305.1 uncultured Oscillospiraceae bacterium | reverse complement strand
CGCCGCGCGCCGGATTGAACACCAGATCGAGCGAATACACCCGCACGATCTCCTGCACCTCACGTCCCCTGGCCGTGAATGCCACATCTGCCGAGAAACCGACCCGCGGGAGAGGTTCCCCCACCGCCAGCATTTGCCGGCCCACCTCGCGGAGCAATTCCGCCGAAGGCCCCACCGCGCGCAGGCGCACCCGCACCCCGCCTGCCGCTGTGTCCCAGCGCGGCGCAGCGCACACCCCCGCCAGGTCTCGTACGCTGCGCGTCTGCTCCGCATGGTCAATGAAAACCTCCACCCCTTCCCACAGCGCCAGCGACTGCCGCAATGCTGCCTCCGGGAACACCCAGCCATTGCCTTCTCCGGCGGTAATCGCCAGCACTTCAAACTCGCCCTGCGCGCCCACCTGCCCTTCGGCAGCCAAACACACACGCAGCGCCCCTTCCGGAATCTCATCATCTTGCATATCACCTCCTTGATTAGAATGAACAGGATTCGAACGCCAGTCCATCGCCCCCTCAACCGCGGCTCTTTCCGGTTTCTCCGGCAAAACGATACACCAGGCGTAGCAATTCGTCAGCGTCGATCAGTTTGTGCTCCCAGAGGGGCAACAGAGCGCGCACCGCGGCGGCAAGCGCCCCCGCCAGCGAAGCGTTATCCCTCGCCGAAAGATCAGCCGCCTCCACACGCACCGTCCCGCCGCGCACCGGCAATCCCTGCACCCATTGCCAGCGCCGCAGGGCCGCCTCGGCGACATCGGCCATCAGCCAGCAGAAAAAGCGCTGGCGTTGTTCAAGCCTCCGGTATGCCGGGCCGCCCGCGGCCTCGGCTGTGGTGCGGGTGGCGCTCTCCGGCTCAGCCAGAAAATGCAGCGGCACGCCGGCTCCGGCAGCGATCATCTTCTTCAATGCCAGTCCATCCTCTCCGGCTTCCTGGCTTTCCAGCCGCGGATGGATCACTCCCCACTCTTCGCTGGCATCCGTGACCAGAATACTGCCGGGCGCAGGCGGGTTGGCCGCCAGCGCCTGCTGTCGCGCCAGTCGCTCGGCCTCACTGGCAAAGCTGGAACGCACCGTAAACAGAAATGTGTTGCGGTAACGGTTAAGGCGGGCGCGGTCTTCCAGCCAGCCAGCATAACGCGAAAGCCAGCGCAACAGGGGGGCCAGGTCGCTCTCTCCGCGCAGCGCCCCCACCGGCCGGTTGACCGCGTAATGCAACATGGCCGGTTGAAAAACCCCCGCATCGTCCGGGCGATCATCCAGCAGATGGAGCGCCGGCCAGATTCGGTCTTCGCCGGGTATTGCTCTGCGTTCCACATAGGCCAGCTCCTGTTGAATATCCTGTGGGGCGCAATGCACCTCCGCAATTTGCGCCGCAGGCACTGCCCGCACGTAGGTCATCCCGCCCGCATCGGTAGAGAGTAACAGAAACAACTCCCCGGAGCGTGTCAGCTCATCGCACCACTCGGCGCTCTGCATCGTCAGCCGGTTGAGAGGATGATTCCACCAATCCTGAAGAAAAGACTGCCCCGCCTCATCCTCGCACCTCAGGCGCAGGCCGCCTCCTACCACATACTGAGTGGTCAATTCCACAATACGCCGCGCCAGGGGGTTGGTGCGCCAGGCCTCCAGAGCCAGCTCCAGGGTTTGTTCACGGTCGCCGTCGAAACGGTCGCGTTCGCTCAGGTTGTGCCGCCACCCCACCGTGATAGTATTCTCCGTTTCAGCCAGCGCCAGCTTCACCCGGCGCGAAACTTCCGGTTCAATCCAGCGCCGCCACAGACGTTTCAACATCCCAGGGCCTCCTCTCTTATCCTCTGCTCAAAACGAAAGTTTCTCTTCCAGCGGGTCGCGCCCCTGGATGATCCCCGCTCCCGATCCCGTGGGCCACTCCAGCCTGTCCAGGTGAGCGCACAACGCCGCCGCCAGCAACAGATCATCGTGCAGCGGCCCGCCCGATTGGGGGTGACGCGCGCCTTCCGGGACGCCCCAGCGCATGGCCTGCGTCATACGTTCCCCCGGCTGCATCCTGCACGCCCGGCACTGCGCCCGAAACAGCTCCACCAGGGCCTCGGCGTGCGGCTCAAGCGGACGCGGCAGGCGGAACCGCCCGCTCTCCACCACCTCAATGAACCCTAATCCCAGGCGGCTTTTCGACTGCGCCTGAAAAAGGAAGCGCACCACCCGTCCCGGCAGGGCCTTTTCCAGAAAACTGCTCAACCCCTCTCCCATCCCCGTCGCATCCAGCACCACCCGGCGGGCGTTCCAGCTCTGAGCCAGCGCGGCAATCTGGGCGTACAGGCGGACATGGCTTTCTCCATGCCACTGCCGCAAATGCACCACCCGATAACGCGGCGCGCGCAACGCCGGGTCGGCCATGGCGCTGAGGTCAACCGAGACGATCACCAGCGCTGTCGCATCATGCTCTTTTTCCGGCGCGCCGCCCCCCTCCGGAGCGCGGGTTTCGCCGCCCACGTCGACCAGAAAGGCAATCATCTGCCCGGGTTGCGGCGACTCTTGCCAGGGATGGTCTCCCTCCATCAAGGCCAGCCGCTCCGGCGGGAACATGCCCCCTTCGGCCTCAATCTCTTCCGAAAAGTACTGCGTCCGGATCGAGGGATGCCCCCGCCCCAGCCGGGCGATCATTTGCTCCACATGGCGGCGGTAGGCCGGAACCTCACGCGCCACTTCCTCAGCGTTCACCCGGAACACTCTCCGCCGCCCATCGGCGCGCTCCTCTGCCTGGCTGGCGCGCAGTTCCCGCCCCAGCAGAGTGGCGGGTGTCCAGGCTGTGCCCCAGAAAACCCGCGTAGCATGGGTCGAAGCCGCCATCGGGGCAATCTCCCGGTCAAACTTTTCCACACTCACATCCTGGGCCTCATCCACCTCCAGAAGCAGAGAAGCCGTTGCCCCAACAATGTGAGCCTCTGGAGCGGCGGAGAGGAAGTAAATTCGCGCCGCGCCCACCCGGTAGATGTACCCGCTCTCGCGCTGCCACTGCAGGCGGGTGAGCAGATTCCTCTGCAGTACCCGCTCCAACCGGCGCATGGCGTTCTGGCTCTGGGGTCGCCACGTCGGCGAAACTTTGATGATCTCCGCCGGTTGATTGGCGTATACCGCCAGCAGATACGCCTCAAGCTGGGCCTGTAACTCGTTCTTCCCGCTTTGACGGGGAAACATCACCACCAGCGAGTCTCCCCGCCCCGTAAAAACCGAGCCCAGCACCGCCTCTACCGCGGCCTGCTGATAGGCGCGCAGCCGAATCCCTCCGAACCGGGTGAATGCGCGTATTGAAGCCAGCCCTCCATACACATCCTGACGGTTGAACAAGCCCCTCCTTTGCCGCGCCTGATGAGAGCAAAAACCGACGGTTTGTTTCCGGGGTGGTGAGGATGCCCCCGTGTAGACCACCTGCTGCAGGGTTCCGGGGTGATCGCTGGCTTTTCCTTAGCCCCGCACCAACCGGCCAGAAAAGAGTTGCCGTGCAGCCAGGGACGCCATGGCGTTGTGGCCCCGCACGCCCCACCACCCCCGGTGTTTCCTCTCATCCGCCGCTGTCATCTTTCGTTGGGTTTTCAGGCGCGCCGCGCCCCTCTAACTCGCGGCGCACCTCCTCCGCCACCTGGCGAATCTCCTCAACCAGCGCTGCGCCGCCCCCCAGCTGGCTCTGAATCTTCAACACCTGCGCCAGCCGGGCGCTGGCCTGGCTCAACACCGCCAGAATCCGCAGCCGTTCGGGCACATCCATCCCGGCGTCGAAGGCCTCCGCCATTTCCCGCATCAACCCGCGCAGGGTGGCTATCTCTTCGTTCAGGTTCTCCACCAGCAGATCCTGTTCCACCTCGCGCGCCGTGCGGCGGCTCCCGCGTTTCTTCAATGAGGTCATTTCACCTTCCTGAAATAGAAATTATGTTCTATTTTCAGACCAAGATTATCACCCCCGCGGGTGAAAAATCAACCTGTCAAAAGGTGAAACTTTCTTCTCCCCGGTTGCACAATGATCTATTGTGGTTTATCATTTCTCTGGAGAGACCCATTCAACCCTGTGATGCCCTTGAAAGACCACCTCACCATGAAACAATCTGACCTGCAAGCGGCTTCTGCTCAACCCCTGATCTACGGCAGCCGTAAACGGCTGTTTTTAATCGGCTTCATCGGCTCCATGCTGGTGTTCCTTTGCCTGGGGGGGTTCTTTCTTCTGGGAGGCATCGCTCTTTCCTCGCTTTTTGGCGATCCCCCCCTCACGGTGGATATCCCCGCCCTTCCACCCATTCAGGTAGGCGAATCGTTCACCCTGCCAGTCACCGTAACCAATGATGGCGACCGCGCGCTTACCCTCACCGAAGTTCAACTGCCCAAAATCCTCCTCGAAGGAGCCGAACTGACCGGCTCCACCCCGCCCAGCGCCGGCACGACCGACTACACCGGCCAGGTAGGTTACGATTTTTCCCTCTCGCTGGCCCCGCAGGAAACCACCACTCTGATCTTCCAGCTCAAGGCCATCCGCCAGGGAGAGTACACTGCCGACGTTGGCGTCCGTAGCGGGCGCCGTATCCGCAGGGCCCCCCTGCATGTGGTCATCCGCCCCTGATGTTTCTCTCTCATCCACCCCCCTTAAGGAAGGCGCTCCATGAGCAATGCATCCTTCACCATCGGTCGCACCGTAGACCTCACCGCCCCGCAATCCTCTCCGGCCACCGGTGAGATCGTCCAGTATGATCCCGATGATCTGACCACCCACGGCATCATCGTCGGCATGACTGGCTCCGGGAAGACCGGCCTGCTCATCGATCTCCTCGAAGAGGCCGCTCTGCATGGGATTCCCTCCATCGTCATCGATCCGAAAGGCGACCTCACCAACCTTTTCCTCCATTTTTCCAACCTTGCCCCTGCCGATTTCGAACCATGGATCGACCCCGAGGCCGCCCGCCGCGCCAATCTGAGCGTACCTCAGCTTGCCGAAGCCACCGCCTCGCGCTGGCGCGAGGGCCTGCAGAGCTGGAATCTGGGACGCGATCAGCTTCTGGCGCTTCAACAGGCGGTAGATTACGTCCTCTTCACCCCCGGTTCTTCCAGCGGACAGCCGGTTAATCTCCTCTCTTCGTTCAACCCTCCCGCCGCTCTCAACTGGGAAGAACACCGCGACATCCTCCGTGAGCGCATCTCTGCCACTGTAACCGCCCTGCTCGGTTTGATCGGCCTCAAAGACATCGATCCGCTCCGTTCGCGTGAACACATTCTCCTCTCCAATATTCTGGAAACCGCCTGGAGCCGCGCCCAGCCCCTCGACCTGGCCGAGCTGATCCATCAGGTTCAGGAACCTCCCTTCGAGCGTCTGGGAGCATTCCCCCTGGACTCGTTCTACCCTCCCAAAGAACGCTTCGATCTCGCCCTGCTTCTGAACAATTTTCTCGCATCTCCCTCCTTTCAGGCCTGGGCCGAGGGCCAGCCCATCGAGGTGCAAGACTTCCTCTACACCCCTGAGGGGCGTCCGCGGATGAGCATCTTTTACCTCGCCCACCTCGATGAGAATGAGCGCATGTTCTTCGTCACCCTCCTGCTCGCTTCCGTGGAATCGTGGATGCGTGCTCAACGCGGCAGTTCAGGCCTGCGGGCTCTGCTCGCCTTTGATGAAATTGTGGGGTATCTCCCCCCGGTAGCCAACCCGCCCTCGCGCCCGGTGTTGTTACGCCTGCTCAAACAGGGGCGCGCTTTCGGCCTGGGTCTCCTCCTGGCCACCCAGAACCCCGTCGACCTCGACTATAAAGGCCTTTCCAATGCCGGAACCTGGTTCATCGGGCGATTGCAGACCGAGCGCGATAAAGAGCGCCTGCTCGACGGTCTAAACTCCCTTGAGGGCGGTGTAGACCGCGCCGCCTACGACCGCATCCTTTCGGCCCTGCGCCCGCGCGTTTTTCTGCTCCATAACGTGCATCATCGCGGCGGAGCCTTCACCTTCCAGCCTCGCTGGTGCCTCAACTACCTGGCCGGACCGCTCAGCCGGGCTCAGCTTGCAGGGCTGAAACCCCTCGGCGCCGCTCCTGAGGGGCTGCCCACCCCCCCTGCGGCGGTTCCATCCGCCACTGCCGCGCCAGCAGTCTCTACACAGCCTGCAGCCGTGCCTCCGGCTGGCCCAACCACCACCTCCACCGATACCTTCACCCGCACCCCTCCCGCCCCACCCGCCGGAACATCAGCTCTGTTCCTGGCGCCCGAACTCAGCCTCAGCCAGGCGCTTGCCCGCCTGGGGGGTGGCTTTAACGGCCCGGCACGCCCCGAAGGCCTGCTCTACCGCCCGGTATTCTTCTGCCAGGCCGAGATCTCATACCTGAACCGCACCTACGGATTGAATTACACCCGTAAGGTGGCCGCCCTGATCGACTCGCTCACCGGCGCCCGCCCCGACTGGGCCGCCGCCGCCCATGAACCCATCGACCCCAAGCGTTTCGATACCCGCCCTCTCCCCGATGCCCGTTTTGCTCCGCTACCCGGCTGGCTTTCCTCTGCCGCCCGTCTCACCTCGCTGCAAAAAGATTTTCTCGAATGGGCCTACCGTAGCGGAGAAATTCGCCTCTACGCCAATCAGACTCTCAAGCTTTACAGCGACCCTCAAGACAGTCAGGCCGCCTTCCGCCAGAAATGCGATGCCGCCCTGCGCGCCGCCCTTGACGAAGAAGCCCGTAAAATCGAAAAAACCTACCAGGCCCGGATCGAGGCTCTGGAACGGAAAATCGAAAAACAGAAAAGCATCATTGACAAGAACGAAGCCGAGGTGACCCAGCGCAACGTCGAGACCCTCGCCTCAGGTGCAGAGGTGCTGCTGGGTGGGCTGTTCGGAAAACGACGGCGCAGCATTTCGACCCCGCTCAGCAAAAGCCGCATGGCTCAGCAGGCCAAAGCCGACCTGCAAACGGCAAAACGAGAACTGGAGAGCCTCCTCAAGCAAAAACAGGAGCTTGAACAGCAAAAAGCCGAAGAGTTAAAACAGACCCAGGAACGCTGGGCGCGTACCGCCGGACAGATTTCGGAGATCGTCGTGGCTCCCTATAAAAAAGACATCTACCTTGAGGTGGGAGGGTTACTCTGGGTGCCAGTTTACCTGGTGAGCGCCGAAGGGAAGCTCATTGAAGCTCCCGCCTATTAAAAACCCGGCGCGCGTATCACCAGCGGGAGCATGAACTCGAAAATCGGGAACTCAAACGCGCCAATATCGGCGCGCGCCACCCCGTCGCCGTTGCCATCCCGCCGCCGAGCCTTTCCCCGCTGATCCACCCACGGCGTGCTTTCCAGAGGGTCACCTGCGTCTACCGCCGGGCTCTCCCGCCGCAGTGCGAAGGTTGGAGTAACCCCGCCGTTGTACTCCATTCCTGCCAAAAGCGCATCTACCCCGGCCAGGTCACCGCCCGCCGTGAGGTTGCAGGTATTATCATCACTCAGGTTGTAACCGAGAGAGGTCAGTTCTTCTGCACTCCCACTGCAATTCATACCATCAGGATGGTGCACCAGCGTGTTGGCCAATCGCGCCTGCCCGCCTGCCAGCACCTGAACCTCCCTCACCCCATCCACTTCCAGCCCGTTCCATCCCAGCGTCACATGGTTGAGGTTGACCTGTCCGCCAGAGAGCACCTTCAGGGCGGTGCCAGCGTTAAAACCGGCGCTCACATTGGTCAACGCGAGCACGCCCCCCGCCGTGATCACCGTTCCACTGCTCTGATTGTGCTGAAAAATAGCGCTCTCATGCAGATCGAAGGTGCACCCTCCACTGATATACAACCCCGCCCCCTCGGGCGCATCATTGCCTGAGAGAATCACCATCTCACCTTCCACTCTGCCCCCCTGGCAGAAAAGCCCCCCGCCGCGATCCCGCCCCCGGTTGTTGGAGATCTCCACCCGCCGCAACGTCAGCTGCTCCGCCGAAGTCCACACTCCCCCGCCCTCGGTGGCGCTTCCCTCTCCGATCCTGAGCTCCTCCACACTCACCTGCACCGGTGTTACCGCAGATCCGCCGCACACCTCCAGAATATGCCCGCTGCCATTCCCCCTCACCTGCGTCAGGGCTGGCCCACTGCCGCGCAGGGTGAGGCTTTTTTTCACCACCAGCGGCCCATCATAGACCCCTGCCCCCACCATAATGACATCCCCCTCCCCTGCCACACTGATCGCCCGTGAAATACTTCTACATGGCGAAGCCTGGGCCAGGCAGTCGTTTCCGGCATCCAGCCCATCCATAGCCACATAACGGGTTCCCCCGCTGGCCAGTACCTGCTCTCCCCCCCAAAAAAGACAAAGCGCTGCCCAGAGCAGCGCCAGCCCGCAACCGATGACCCTTCTTACCCGCCTGCCTGCCATGCCCATGACCACGCTCCTTTGCAAAGCCAATGCCATCAAGCTTATTTTGTTTCAGTCAGGGGCCAGTAAAAGGAAACCGTTAAAAAGGATGGATCGAATTTGAAAACCTAAAGCTCCTGCCTTCCCACCAGCGCGCGCAACAGCGTGCTCTGATCCGCATATTCCAGGTCACCCCCTACAGGCAACCCGCGCGCCAGACGGGTAATGCGCACCCCCAGCGGGAGGAATTGCTGGCGGAGATACAACGCCGTGGCGTCACCCTCCATACTGGGATTGGTGGCCACGATCACCTCGCGCACCTTGCCTTCGCGCACCCGGTCAATTAAAGGGCGAATCTTCAACTGCTCTGGCCCAATCCCCTCGATTGGAGAAAGCACCCCGTGGAGCACGTGGTATCGCCCCCCAAACGCGCCGGTGCGCTCCAGCACCAGCACATCGAGCGGTTCCTCAACCACGCACAGCAGGCTCTCATCACGCCGGGGGTCGGCGCAAATTTCACAACGCTCCTGCCCGGCCAGCGTAATATTAAAGCATATCGGGCAGAGCGTCGTCGCCGATTTCAAAGCCAGCAGGGCATCGGCCAGCTGCCGCGAGACCTCCTCAGGCTGGCGCAAAAGATAAAAAGCCAGCCGCGAAGCCGTTTTGGGCCCGATGCCCGGCAGCCGTTCAAAGGCATCGATCAGCGCCTGTAACGGCGCGGGTAAACCGGCCATTAAAGCCCAAACCCGCTTAACCCACCGGCCAGCGGGCCCAGCCGCTCGGCCTGCAGCTGGCGTGAATTTTCCAGCGCCTGATTGATAGCCGCCAGCAGCATATCCTGCAACATTTCAGCGTCCACGTCCTGGAGCAACTGCGGATCAATCTCCACCGCCTTACAGTGCTGGTCGCCGGTCATGATCACTTTCACCGCGCCGCCGCCCGATGTCCCCTCAACGGTTTCTTCTGCCAGCCGGGCCTGCGCCTGTTCCATTTGCTCCTGCAACTTGCGC
>CAZDPQ010000100.1:0-9382 GCA_964507305.1 uncultured Oscillospiraceae bacterium | reverse complement strand
TCAACTACGCCGGGACCGCCCATGTCTATGCGGAAAACGACGATGTGGTCATGGCGGATGAAAATCTCGTGGTGATCCACAGTTCTGCCGCGGGGGTGAAGACGATCCGGTTCCCCTCGAAATGCGATGTCTATGACTATTTCGACGGGACATGGTACCAGGGGGTGACCTCCATCAAAGCCAATATCCCCTACGGGCAGACGAAGTATTATTTTTACGGGAAAAAGGCCGATATCGAAGCGATGAAGCTTCCGGCGTGGAAATGACGGAGCGGCGGACGGACCTGCCGGCCGCCGGCGGCAAGGAGAGGGCATGATCGACATCTGGGAAATGCCTGCCGGCATGCCCGGCAGCGACGAATTTGACGTTTCCGCAAAGGACCCGGGCGAAACGGAATACCGGTCCGTATTCTGCGGCAGGATCTTCACCGGCCACCAGAAGGGTGAATCCAGCCCTTCCTCTCTCGCGGTCTTTGATTTTGACGGCGAAGCCGACATCAAAGTGGCATTCAGGGGCGGGCCGATCCGCGACTGGGACATCCGTCCGCATTCCTACGGGATCCGTGCGGAATACGTTCCCGGCGAAAACGCCCTGATTTTCCGCCTGATGCAAAAAGAAGAGGCACCGCGGAAAATGCTGGTCCGGATCAACGGCGGATGGGAGTCGTCCGCGCTGCATCTGCTGACCAATCCGGTCGAGAAGGAACGGCCGGATCCGTTCGCGCCGAACGTGCTGCGGATCCGCAGCGGGGACGGCATCCCGGACTATCTGCCGGAAGGAAAGGATACTTATTACTTTGACAAGGGGATCCACACGCTGCCGCAAGGCCTTTGGGCGGAGCTGGACCTGGGGGCCGGATCCGCAACGGACCGCTTCGAAATCCTCCAGGGTCCCTTTTCCCTGAACGATTGCGGGACGGGAGGACGGAAATCGGAACCGCTCAAATTTACACTCGAATCCAGACGAAGATCCGAAGACCCTTACGAACTGCTGTATGACGGGACCGCAAACCGGGAATACGGAACGATATCCGGATCTCTGCCGCCGCGCGAAAGCCGGTTCGTCCGCCTGCGGATCCTCGGCAACACGGCGGAAAAGGGATGGATCTTCTCCGCCGTGGTCCGCGGACTGCGTCTGTTTGAAACCGGATCCGGCCGGGACATCGCCCTGGGAAAAGCCGTTCGCGGCGCGATCCCGCAGTTCGCGAACCTGACCGACGGCAACCCGGAGACCGCGTACGCCGGCACCGCCGGAAATGCCGTCTGGCACGCGGGCGAACCCTTTTTCCTTTCGCAGCCCGGCACAAACGTGTATCTTGCCGCGGGCGCGGTCGTCCGGGGCGGCTTCGCAGCGGAAGATACGGATGACCTGTGCATCACCGGACGGGGAGTCCTCGACGCCGGCATCCTGCACCACGAAAACCCGGATCCCGGCGAAGCGCGGACCGGAGCCATCTGGCTGAACGGGGGAAACCGCTGCCGGATCGAAGGGA
Source organism: uncultured Oscillospiraceae bacterium (assembly GCA_964507305.1). Taxonomy (GTDB): domain Bacteria; phylum Bacillota; class Clostridia; order Saccharofermentanales; family UBA5734; genus JAQVYV01. Next base: position 7,890 of record CAZDPQ010000100.1, on the reverse strand, counting down.
TCACTGTCCTCGACGCGCCGATGTGGCAGATCGTGCTGAACTACAGCCGCGATATCCTTGTCCGGAACATCAACCTCATCGGCTATGTCGTCAATGCCGACGGCATCCATTTCAGCGGTTGCGAACGGGCTACAGCGGAAGGCTGCTTCGTCCGCACCTGCGACGACCTGATCGTCATCTACCATTACGGAAAAACCTCGGAAATCACCATCCGGAACTGCGTGTTTCTCAACGACGACGCGCATGTCTTCCTGTTCGGACTGGGGGAAGCCCCGGGTGCCGTCATCCGGGACATCCGGATCATCGATTGTGACATCTTGTCCCAGCAGGAAGCTCCTTGGGAGCCGTACCGCTTTTCCGGAATCGTCAAGCTCTGGGCACACGGGGGCAACACGATCGAAAACATCCTGGTCGAAAGGATGCGCGTCGATCCGTTCCGTACGCCCGGTAGGGGATGCGTGTTCCAGATGCGGACCGACAGGCGTTTCGAAGGCGAAAAGCCCGGAAAAGGCATCCGGGATATCCTGCTGAAGGATATTTTCATCGAGGAGGGCGGCGAATCGCCCTCGCTCCTGCTGGGCGATTCCGAAGAGGGTGCGGTGGAAGGCATAACATTTGAAAATTACCGGCGGGAAGGCTGGAAGGCTGCGTCGGTCGAGGACCTGAACGTGACCGTCACCGGGCATGTCGGGAATATCGCAGTCCGGTAAAGGCGGGGAGAGGGAGAAACCATGATCGCTGCTGTGGAAACAAAAGGCGGGCTGCCGCAGCTCCTCCTGGACGGGGTCCCTGTGGAACCGGTGCTGTTCTTCGCCAATACGGAGATCGGCCGCAACGATGTTTGCGAAAAGGAGATCCGCATGGCTGCCGCACACGGGATCCATCTGTATTCGGTGTGCTGCCATCTGCCGGTCTGGGAACCGCGGGGCAGGCGAGACTTCGGCCCCGCCTGCGAGGCGCTCGAGCTGACGCTCCGGAGCGACCCGGAAGCCAGGATCCTGCTGCGTGTCAACCTGTCCATCTACGGCGGACGCGCGCTCGAGTGGGACCGCTCGCATCCGGGCGATGCGATGCGGTTCGCGTTCGAGGTGCCCGGAGCCGAGGACGCGACGAACGGGAACTATGCCGGCACCGCGGTGACTCTTGCGTCCGATGACTGGCTGGACGCCGCGATGGATACGCTGTCGGAATTCAATGACCGTCTCAAGTCCCGCCCGCGTCTTTACGATGCACTGATGGGCTACCATATTGCCGCCGGGGAGACCGGCGAATGGTTCCACTGTTCGCTCCGGGAACGGGGAATCGACCTGGGAGAAACCAACCGCCGGCAGTTCATCCGCTACCTCGAGAACACATACGGCAGCATCGGCGATCTGTGCCGGTCCTGGGGACTGGAGGACGGGGCGTATGCCTCCTTCCAGGAGATCGGAGTGCCGGCGGACATCGACGGGAACGACCGCTCCGCGCCTGCCGCGCGGACGCTTTTCACCCGCAGGGGGGACCGGAGGTTCACGGATTACGCCGATTATTCCTCCGAGATCGTTGCCGACCGCATCCTCCGCCTGGCCCGGCACGCGAAGGAGATCACGGACCGTGAAAAGCTGGCGGTCTTTTTCTACGGCTACCATTTTGACCTGTACGACGCGCGGACCGGGCATTTCCGGGTCGAAAAAGTCCTGAACTGCGGCGACATCGACGCCTTTTCAAGCCCCATCTGCTATACGGACCGAAACCAGGGCGGCGTCGGAGCTCTGATGAGCCCGGCCGATTCGTTTGTCCGCGCGGGTAAGCTCTGGTTCGTCGAAAACGATATCCGGACCTGCATGTGCCTGCGGGAAGAGAAAGGATACGACTGGGTCCCGAAAGTGCCTTCGCTGGAGGCGCTGTTCGAGGTGTATAAGAGAGAATTTGCGCAGATGCTGGCCCACGGCCTCGGATGCTGGTACATGGATCTGCTGGCGGAAGGATGGCAATACCACCCGGATATCTGGGCTCTGGCCGCGGATCTGAAAAGCCGCTATTTTGGGCTCCTGTCCCGCGGCGGGCCTCTCATGCCCGATGTGGCGGTGATCGTCGACGAACGGGCCATGTCTCTTTCCGCGCACGCCGAAGCGACAGGTATGAATCTGCTGTACGGCCAGCGCCTGGAATTCTGGCGCACCGGGCTGAAATTCGGACTGTACACCGCGGAAGATTATGAGCAGCGGGGAGTCAAGGCCCGCCTTGCGGTGTACCTGGATCCCTTCGCTTTCACCGCGGAACGGGCCGGCCGCCTCCGCGCCAGGCTCCGGGAAGACCGGACGGATGTGCTGTTCATGCACGGGTTCGGCACGGCTTCCCGGGAGACCGTCAGGATCCTGACCGGGCTGGATATCGAGGTCCTGGAAGGTGAATGGGCCGACCTGTCCTCGACGCCGGAAGACGGGTTCCTTCCTGCCGGGAAAGCCGTCCTCTGCGGGACGCTGACGGACGGCGGACGCCCGCGCGGCAGCCAGCGCGCGGATCCGGTCTATATCGCGCGGGAGACGGAAGGCGTCACCGTGCTCGTGCGGTTCGATGCGGGCAGGCATCGCGGCCGCCCCTCGCTCGTGTATGCCGCGGACGGGGAGCGTAAGATGTATTTCTGCTCGGCGATGGCTCTTACGGCGGATGCCCTGCGGGAGATCGCGCGCATCTCCGGAGTCCCGGTCTATCATGAAGGGGACGACACCTGCATCGTCGGCAACGCGATGGTGACGCTCCATACCCGCACCGGGGGCGAAAAAACCATCCGGCTGCCCTTCCCCGGAAATGGCACCGAGCTCTACACCGGGCTCTGCGCATCCGGGTCCGCTCCGGTCACATTTCACGCGGAACCGTTCAAGACATATACGTTTGTGCCGCAGGAGTGAGTTTTTCATAAAAAAGGTGTTCCCATCCGGCTCCGGAAGTACTATGATGATGCTGTGGCGGATCGGAGGCGTTTCGCGCGGGCATCTTCCTCCGTCCGTATGGCATCCGAGAGAAAAAGAAGGTGTGCGGACCGATGTCGCAGAAAGAATATCAGGCGCATAAGCACAGGATCCTGAAAATCATCACCATCACGCTGGCTGTCCTCCTGTCGCTCGGGATCGTCTTCGCCCTGGTCTATGCCCGCTTCGGGCTTGCCGGATTCGCGAAGCTGCTCGGGCTGGACCGCCAGCAGAATATCGTCACCCAGCCGCTGGAAGACACGGAGATCACCTATATCAAGGACACACTCGGCTATGATCCCGTCACCGCCGATACGGGCGGCGCTTCCGGGACGGAAAGCGTCAGCCTCTCCCTGACCCCGGCCGGCCTCCACTATCTGATCAGCTCGATGGTCCGGACGGACGGCATGCTGGAGAACCTGCAGGTCAATGTCAGCGAGAGCGGGGACCTGATGCTTTCCTCCATCGTCGACGTGGACCTCATGCTGAAGACCTTCGGCGAAAGCAAGGAGCTGATCGACTCGTCGATCGGGGAACTGCCCGCACAGGTGCCGGTCTATGTCGTGGCGAGCCTCGGCGAAGGGGAGAATGCCTCGCAGATCGATGAGCTCAAGGTCGGGAGCCTGAAGATCCCGGCGAAGCTGCTCGGCTCCATCAACCCGTATATCGACGAAGGGCTCGTTCTCCTTTTCGCCAACGCGATGAACATCTCCCTGGATGATATTTATGTGAAGGACGGCAAAATCGAGCTCACGGGCGACTTTCCGTCGCCGTAAGCCCGGCGGAGGGGTATTGCCGTCCTGGCCGCTTCAGCCGTTTTTTTCTTCCGCAGACGGCCTTTTTCACTTCCGAAAACGCCGCTGTCATTGACCTTCCGTCGCAAAAGATGATATACTCTTCAGGATATGGACGGCCGCTCCGGGATATTGCGCATGCCCGTGCGGCCGCTGAAAGGAAACCATCCGATGGCAAAGAAAGACGCGTACTGCACCCGATGCGGATCTCTGATCCAGGTCGACGAAGCGAAGGAGAAGAGCACCTGCATTTTCTGCAAGGCCGAGATCGATACGGCGCATGCCCTGTCGCTGAACACGGACTCCGAGTCCAGACTGCTGCTGCAGAAGGCAGCGGAGCAGAAGGCGAAGGAGGAGGCCGCGGCGCTCAGGGAAAAGAACAAGGCCGCGAAGCCGTCCCTGGCCGACATGGCCGCGGCGCGGAGCAAAGCTCCGAAGCAGGAGATCGTGCTGAAGCCGCTCCCGATGAAGACCAAGCTTGCATTCTTCGGAAGCCTGCTCGGCATCATCCTTCTGGCCGCGGCGATCATCACCCCGGTCATCCTGACGCGGAATGCCCGTCGCGCGGACCTGACCGCCGAACTGACGAAGGACCTCGGGATCGGGGCGTCCGATCTCGCGTATCAGCATAATGACAACAGCGGATTTATCTTCGTGACGTCAGACACGTACACGGAGGACGCCGCCGCGGCGGCTTTCGAGACGTATGTGTCGGCGTATTCCGCCGTGTACGGCGTGACTCCCGAGGAGGCGCGCCGCAAGGTTGCCGTGACGGTCTACGACGCGTCGGGGCGGTATGTCTGCTCCTATGCGGACGGGAAGGTGCGGGCCGACTTCGAGACCGCGTCGCCCACGCCGACCGCGGCGCCGACGCAGACGATCGGCGAATGACGCGCACGGACGGACCGCGGTTTCAACGGATTTGATTTACCTTAATGGGATCACAGCAGGAGGCGTACGGATATGATAGCGATCGGAAGCGATCACGCGGCTTATGAATTCAAGTTGGAGATCATCCGGCATCTGGAGAAGCGCGGGCTGGAGTACAAGGACTTCGGCTCGGACGGCACGGGGCGGACGGATTATCCGAAATATGCCGCGATGGCGGCCCGGGCGGTGGCTTCGGGCGAATGCGACCGTGGGCTGCTGTTCTGCGGGACCGGGATCGGGATGAGCATCGCAGCCAACAAGGTCAGGGGCATACGCGCGGCCGTGTGTTCGGAGCCGTTCGGCGCGGAGCTTTCCAGAAGGCACAACAATGCCAACATCCTTTGCCTCGGGGCCAGGGTGCTCGGGATCGAGCTGGCCGAGAGGATCCTGGATGTCTGGCTCGACACGGCATTCGAGGGCGGCAGGCACCAGGGCCGCGTCGACATGATCGCCGCAATGGAAGAGGAAGAAGGCAGAGCCTGAAGATGCCTTCGCGGGATTTTCCGGTCATCGATTCCCATACGCATATTTTCCCGGAAAAGATCGCCGTGCGTGCTGTCGGAGGGATTTCCGGGTTCTACGGACTCCCGATGGCGATGTCCGGCACATCCGCCAACCTTCTCGGGATCGCGCGCGAAGCGGGAACGGCCCGCCTCCTGGTCACATCGACCGCGACGAAGAAGGACCAGGTCCGCGCCATCAACCGCTTTTTGAAGGCCGAGACGGACGCCCATCCCGAATTTTTCGCGTTCGGGACGCTCCACCAGGACATGACCGGAGATGAGACCGCCGCCGAGATGGACCGCATGGAGCGGGACGGATTCAAGGGCATCAAGCTCCACCCCGATTTCCAGGGGATCCGCGCGGACAGCCCGGGGATCCTCGGCATCGCCCGCCGGGCGGCGGGCCGGTTCCCGATCCTGATCCATGCGGGTGACCCCCGGTACGACTTTTCCAATCCCGACCGCATCCGCGGCCTTCTCGAGAATTCCCCGCCGGACCTTGTCCTGATCGCCGCGCACCTCGGCGGCTGGAAGGTATGGGACGAGGCGGTGAAAAAGCTTTCCGGATATCCCAATCTCTATGTGGACACCTGCAGCAGCCTGTCTTTTCTGACAGCCGGGGAGGCATCGGACATCCTGCGCGCCTACGGCACGGACAAGGTCCTGTTCGGATCGGATTTCCCGATGTGGGACATGCGCAGCGAGCTTGGGCTTATCGGCCGGCTGGGGCTCGGAGCCGATGATCTGCTCAGGATCCTGCATGACAATGCCGCCACTCTGTTCGGGATCTGAACGGACGGTTCCTGCGTCGTGGCCCTGCCGTTTTGACGGGGATCCGGCCTCCGGCGGGCCGAAAGTCCGGCATCCGGGGGGATTGCCCCGGGCCGCCGCCGTGGTATAATGGGAGTGTACAAGATTTCTGACTGCAGGGAGTATTCTGAGCAGATAGGAAAGAGCATAGCGACAGCCCGCAGCGGTACGGATCTTTCCGGACTGTTACGCCCGGAATCCCTTCAGCGGAGCGGTGCGGCGGGCCTCGTACGACCTCTTTCCTTTTCAGGGAGGAGGTTTTTTTGATGGAAAACCGCATCGGCGTCGCCGGGATCATCCTCGAAGACCCGGAGAAGGACGCACAGAGAGTCAACGATATTCTGCATGAGTATTCGTCGATCATCGTCGGACGCATGGGGATCCCGTACCGGCAGAAGGGCGTCTCCGTCATCGCGCTGACGATCGACGGGAGTAACGATGAGATCGGGGCCATGACAGGCAAGCTCGGGCAGCTGGGCAGCGTCACGGTCCGGACCGCGCTGGCGCCGCAGAAGGGGCGCGGGAGCGGGAAGGAAAATGAAAGGGACAGGAGTCTGGAAGAATGAAAACACGGATGAGAAACGAACGGAAATCTGGAAAGAGACAGGACCGCGCGGGAATCATGCTGGCTGCGGCGCTGGCCTGCGCGGCGACTGTATCCACATCGGCGTGCGGTGCCGTTTCGCCGACCGCGCCGGCGGGATCGGACGCGTTTTCTTCACAGGCGGCGTCCGGGGTCCCGTACGAAGAGCGTCCGCTGGTCCGGATCGCCACATTGAAAGGCCCGACGGGGATGGGCATGGTGAAGCTGTTCGATGAAAATGACAGCAAACAGACAGCCAACCGGTATGAGACCCTGATCGTCGGGACGCCCGACGAGATCGTCGGCAAGATCAGCTCCGGTGCGATCGACATCGCGGCCGTGCCGACCAACCTGGCGGCAACACTTTACAATAAGACGAGCGGGGGCGTGCAGCTGCTGGCGCTCAATACGCTCGGGGTCCTGTACATCCTCGAGAAGGGCGGCACGGTGTCGTCGGTCGCGGACCTGAAGGGCAAAACGCTTTATGCTTCCGGTCAGGGCGCCACGCCCGAATATATTCTGGACTATATTCTGGAGCAAAACGGCATCGATCCCGAAAAGGACCTTACAATCGAGTACAAGGCCGAGCACACCGAGCTCATGACACTGGCTGCGTCCGGCATGGCGGATCTCGTCCTGCTCCCCGAGCCTTTCGTGACGACCCTGCTGGGACAGGACAAGGGATTCGCCAAGAAGATCGATCTGACCGTCGAATGGGAAAAGGCGACGCAGGCGGCAGGGATTTCCGGAAGCGTGCTTGCAATGGGCGGACTCATCGTCCGGAAGGAGTTTGCGGAAAACGATCCGGACGCCGTCCGATCTTTTTTGACCGAGTACAAGGCTTCCGTGGATTATGTCAACGCGCAGCCGGCCGCGGCCGCGCAGCGGATCGTCCGGTACGGCATCATGGCCTCGGCGGCCCTTGCAGAAGCGGCGATCCCGTCATCGCACATCGTCTATGTGGACGGAGCGGAGATGAAAGCCGGAATCCGGCCGTTCTACCAGATCCTGCTCGACACGGATCCGAAATCCATCGGCGGCTCCATCCCGCCGGATGATTTCTATTATATGAAATAAGCCGGCGCCCCGTCGGGCGCCGCGGCATGGACCGGAACGACCCGCGGACCGCGGGGCGGCCGCGGGAGACGGCCGCAGGGAGGTGCGTATGGCCAGCAAGACAGGTCCGGCGACCGGCGTGAAACAGGCGCTCCGGCGCAGAGTCCTTCCGGCCGTTTGTTCGGCGGCCGCCTGGCTCCTCATCTGGGAAGCGCTGAGCCTTTTCGTGAACAAAGAGCTCCTCGTACCGGCTCCGCCGGCTG
>CAZDPQ010000099.1:0-9809 GCA_964507305.1 uncultured Oscillospiraceae bacterium | reverse complement strand
GCTCGGCGATAACCCGAAGATCTGCAGGCAGTTCCACCTCTCGCTCCAGAGCGGCAGCGACCGGATTCTCGGGCTGATGAAACGCGGCCATACCCGTGACGAGTACGTCGACAGGATCACCCGGCTGCGCGGGATCCGGCCCGATCTGAGCCTCTCGTCGGATTTCATCGTGGGATTTCCGGGGGAAACGGAAGAAGATTTTACCCGGACGCTTGACCTGATGCGCGAAGTCCGGTTTGACAGCGCGTTCACATTCATCTATTCACCGCGCGTGGGGACACCCGCTGCCGGCTTTCGGGCGACAGCCGGCGAGTCCGCCGTCAGGGACCGTTTCCAGCGGCTGGTCGATCTGCAGAATGAGTGCTCCGTCGAGTCCAACCGCAGGCTGATCGGCACGGAGCAGATCGTCCTTTCGGAGGGAGCGAGCGACCGCGGCGGCGCGACGTTCAGCGGCCGGACGCCCCACAACAGGCTCGTGAATTTCACGGCGGATCCGGCGCTCGTCCCGGATGAGGTGCGCACGGCGCGGCCGGATCTCGAAGGTTCGTATTTCAAGGTCCGCATCGCGTCGGCGAAGACCTTTTCGCTTGACGGGACGGCGGTGCAATGGCTATCATGAGGCGGATGGCCCGGGAGCCGGCTGCTTGCCGGGCCGTTTGAGAGGAATATGGCGGACGATCTGATATCGAAAATCGATCTCGGCAGGATCACCCCGATGATGCAGCAGTATCTCGAGCACAAACGCAAGTGGCCCGACTGCATCCTCTTTTACCGGCTCGGCGATTTTTACGAGATGTTTTTCGACGACGCCGTTCTTGTGTCGCGCGAGCTCGAGCTGGCGCTCACGGGCAGGGACTGCGGCCTTGAGGAGCGCGCCCCGATGTGCGGCGTCCCGTACCATGCGGCGGAATCCTATCTGTCCAAGCTGGTTGCCCGCGGCTACAAGGTGGCGGTCTGCGAACAGATGGAAGACCCGGCTCTTGCCAAGGGCATCATGAAGAGGGAAGTCATCCGCGTCGTCACCCCCGGCACAGTCACCGACAGCGCCCTGCTGGACGAAAAATCCAACAATTACCTGTGCTGCGTTTTCCAGATGTCCACCTTGTACGGAATTGCGTTTGCCGACATCACGACCGGGATCCTCGATGCATCCATGATCGTCTACGGCAACACCGCCGGCAAGCTGATCGACGAATTATCGAAGAAAAAGCCTGCGGAGATCGTGTGCAACCGCCTGTTTTTCGAATCGAAGGAGGCGGAAGATGTAAAGCTGCGTCTGGATCCACTGCTTTCGCTCCGGGAAGACGATACGTTCACGAAGGAGACATTCCTGGCCTTTTTCCCGGACGCCCCCGACGAAAACAGCCTCTGGATCCATGCCGCGGCGGGGCTTGCCAGCTACCTGTGCCGGACGGGCTCGGAGCTTCCCGGCCACCTGAAGAGCATCCGCGTGTATACCGTCGAGGAATCCATGATACTGGATCCCGTCGCACGCCGCAACCTCGAATTATGCGAAACAATCCGCGACCGTTCGAAAAAGGGAAGCCTGCTCTGGGCGATCGACCGGACCCTGACGGCCATGGGCGGCCGGATGCTGCGTCGCTGGGTCGAGCAGCCGCTCCTTTCGGTGCCGGACATCCGTTTCCGGCTGGACGCCGTGGCCGAAGCGAAAGAACGATTCCTTGCCCGCCAGGAGATCATGGAATCCCTCGGTGGGATCCATGACATTGAGCGCCTTGCCTCCAGAATCGCGCTGAAGACCGTCAATGCGCGCGACCTATTATCCCTGCGCAATTCCCTGCGCAAGCTGCCGGCACTCCGGGACGCGCTGTCCGCGATGAGCTCGGCCTTTTTCACGGATCTGCACGGACGATTTGATACATTGGAGGACATCGAAGTCCTGATCGCCGCGTCGATATCCGACGACGCGCCCCTCGCGCTGAAGGAAGGGACGATCATCCGGGCCGGGTACGACACGAAGATCGATGAACTGCGCGACGCGTCCGTCAACGGTAAAAAATGGATCCTGGATTACGAAAGTGCGGTCCGCGAATCGAGCGGGATCCGCAGCCTCAAAGTGAAATACACCAACAATTTCGGCTACATGATCGAAGTATCCAATTCCAATGCCGCCCATGTGCCCGACACGTTCATCCGCCGGCAGACGCTGGTGAACGCCGAGCGCTTCGTGACCGAAGAGCTCAGCCGGATGGAGGAGACGATCCTCGGCGCGGAGCAGAAGCTGGTCCAGGCTGATTATGAGGCATTCTGCGCAGTGCGGGAGGCGATCGGGGGATCGGCCGCGCGTCTTCTGCAGACCGCTTCGGTGATCGCCTCGCTCGACGCGGCCGTTTCGCTGGCCGAAGTTGCGGATCGGGAGAATTACTGCAGGCCGGAAGTGGATGATTCGGATGTCATCGATATCCGTGATGGCCGGCATCCAGTCGTCGAGCGCTTCCTCAAGGCCGGCGGATTCGTTCCCAATTCCGCCCGCATCGACCGCAGCAGGGACCGTATCCTGCTGATCACCGGCCCCAATATGGGCGGAAAGTCGACCTACATGCGCCAGATCGCGCAGATCGTCCTGCTCGCCCAGATCGGATCGTTCGTGCCTGCTGCTTCGGCGCGCATCGGCATCGTCGACAGGATCTTTACCCGGGTCGGGGCGTCCGACGACCTGTATTCGGGCCGTTCGACCTTCATGGTCGAAATGAGCGAAGTCGCGGACATCCTTCGCGGCGCAACGCCTAAGAGCCTGTTGATCCTGGATGAGATCGGCCGCGGCACCAGTACCTATGACGGCCTGTCGATCGCATGGGCAGTCATCGAATTCATCGCGACGAAAGAAAGCATGGGCTGCAGGACACTTTTTGCGACCCATTACCATGAGCTGACCGGTCTTGAGTCGACGCTCGAAGGCGTCCGGAATTACCATGTGGCGGTGGATGAGACCGGCAGCGATGTCGTCTTCCTGCACAAGGTGAGGGAGGGCGGATGCGATGACAGTTACGGGATCTATGTCGCCCAGCTGGCAGGCATCCCCGAGTCCGTTCTCCGGAGATCCCGGGAAATCCTCTCCGTATTGGAAAAGGACAAGATCAAAGATCAGCTCCGGCTGAAAAAGAATCTGAAAATCATGGATGGACAGGTAGACATCTTTACATCATCTCTTGCCTTGCGGAATGCCGATCATATCATCGAAAATCTTAAAATGCTCGACGTGCAGAAAATGACGCCGCTGGATGCGATGAATGTGCTGTACGATCTGTCCGAAAAGGCGAAAAAACTGCAGTCTGATTAAAAGGGGGTGCCCGTATGCCGACGATCCGGATCCTTGACGACATCACAGCCGACCAGATTGCTGCCGGTGAAGTGGTCGAACGGCCGGCTTCCGTGGTGAAGGAGCTTGTTGAAAATTCGCTGGACGCGGGTGCTTCCGTCATATCCGTTTCGATCCTCAACGGCGGGATCCACACGATCGAGGTTACCGACAACGGCAGTGGAATGGATCCGGATGACGTTCGTCTCGCATTTCTGCGCCATGCCACCAGCAAGCTCACGTCGGTGGATGACTTCAGCCGGATCACGACGATGGGTTTCCGCGGCGAAGCGCTCGCCAGCATTGCCTCCGTCTCCCGGGTGACGCTGACATCACGACGGATCCTTGCGGAAAACGGCTACACGGTCACGCTGGACGGCGGCAAGACCGTGCGCGAAAGCGCGGCAGGCTGCCGGGAGGGGACGGGGGTCACAGTGGAATCCCTGTTTTACAACACCCCCGCGCGCTATAAGTTTCTGAAGAAAGATTCGGTCGAAGCTTCGTATATCACCGATATCATGGAACGGTTCATCCTGGCGCGGCCGGATGTGTCGTTCCGGCTGCACGCCGACCGCGAAGAGATCCTGCATTCGCCGGGCAACAATGACCTGCGGAGCGCCATTTTCGCCGTCTATGGTAAAGAAATCGCCGGAGCGGTCCTTCCGGTCGATTATCAGGATGGCACGATCCGGATCACCGGTTTTGCCGGGAAACCCGAAATCAGCCGCAAGACCAGGCAGCATCAGACCTTTTTCGTCAATCACCGCTATATCCGCTCGTCGGCTATCGCGTCCGCAGTCGAGGAAGCCTACAAGACGCTCCTCATGAAAGGCCGTTTTGCTTTCTGCGTGCTTGATATCGAGCTGTCGCCTGCGCTGGTGGACGTGAATGTCCATCCGCAGAAGACGACCGTCAAGTTCTGGAATGAAGGCGATATGTTCCGCGCGGTGTACCACGCGGTCCATGACGCACTCGACAACAAGATCACGATCCCCGGCGTGTCCCTGCAGGCCGGCGGCATACGGCCAGATGCGCCGGCCGTGCTGCCGGTTGCATCGACCGGGCAGCCGGATGTCCTGCAGGCAGACGATACGGCAGAACTGCCGGTGAAAGGACCCGGTGCGGGCAGCCTCTCCTCCGCCGGCGGAGCGTCCGGACCGGACGTACGGCAACTCGAGGAACCGCGGGAAGGATACCGCATGCAGGCTGTTCTGCAGGAGCCGCATGCCTCGCGGGAACAGAAGGCCGCGGATCTTCCGGCTGCGGTTTCGGCGGCTGCTTCTGGCGAAATCGGCGAAGAAGGGCTTCTTTTTGCATCTCTGCGTAACAGACGGTATGCCGGGACCCTTTTCAACACCTATCTCCTTTTTGAATCCGGAGATGACCTGATCCTCGTCGACCAGCACGCAGCCCATGAACGGATCCTGTTCGAAGAGCTGTACGCCTCCTGGAAAGAAAAGAAGATCCGCCCCCAGATCCTTCTGCAGCCCGAGATCATCGAATTTTCTCCCAGTGAAATGCAGATCGTCCGCGAACGTAGCGAGTGGCTGCAGTCGCTTGGATTCGAATGCGAGCCTTTCGGGACGAGATCCATTCTTCTTCGGACCGTTCCCGCCGGCTCGGCAGACGGCAGAGGGAATGCCGGAAATGCCCTTCATCCCTCAGCCGCGCTGCGCAGTGTGGTCGACGAGCTTTCGGCCTCTGCACCATCGAGTGAAAACATCCCGGTCAGCGATATTTTATATACCATGGCATGCAAAGCTGCCGTCAAAGCGCATGACAGGCTGAAACCGGAAGAGATCGACGCCCTGGTGCAGCGGCTGTCCCTGGCCGGCAGAAACACGCACTGCCCGCACGGCCGTCCCGTCGCGGTCAAAGTCGCCCGGAGCGAAATCGAAAAGTGGTTCAAAAGGATCGTCTCATGACGGATGGAGTTTTCGAGCATGCCTGATGCCACGAAACAAAGCACGGGCGGGACGCGTTCTTTGCCCGCGTTGCCCGGCCCGGTCGCGATCGTCACCGGCCCGACGGCCAGCGGCAAATCCGCCGCCGCGCTCCTGCTGGCCCGGAGGATCGGCGGGGAGATCGTCTGTGCCGATTCGATGCAGATCTACAGGGACATGGATATCGGCACGGCGAAGCCCTCCGCTGCCGATAGGCAATTGGTACGGCATCACATGTATGATTTCCTTTCCCCCGAAGAAACCTTCAGCGTCGCGCAGTATGTCCAGACAGCAGCTCCGGTCCTGCGGGAGATCCTGTCCAGGGGAAATCTCCCCATCCTGTGCGGCGGGACAGGCCAGTACATATCCGCTCTCATGAGCGGCATGGAATTCATCCCGGTCGATACGGATCCCGCCCTGCGCGCCCGTCTGGAGGAAGAATCCCGGACGCTGGGGATGCGCGCGCTGCTCGAGCGCCTGGCCTCCGTCGACCCGCAGTCCGCGGAGCGCCTTCACGAAAGGGACGAGAAAAGGATCCTCCGCGCATTGGAGATCTACGAACTGACAGGGATGACGAAAACGCAGATGAACGCGAAATCGCTCGAGAAGGGACCGGCGTTTTCATTCGCCGGATTCTGCCTTACCCTGGATCGCGAACGATTGTACCGCTCGATCGACGAAAGGGTCGGCCGCATGCTGGAGGCCGGTCTCCTCGAAGAGGTACGGTCCCTGAAATCGAAATACCCGCATCTATCGAAGACAGCGCTCCAGGCGATCGGATACAAGGAACTTGACGCGTATCTGACCGGTTCCGCCGATCTTGAAGAAGCGGCAGCCGGGATCCGTCAGTCGAGCCGGAACTACGCGAAGCGCCAGCTGACCTGGTTTCGCGGGATCTCCGACCTGGAATGGATCGACAATGCCGATCCGGACGTATCAGCCGGGATCATGGAGCGCAGGATCCGGGAAATCCGGAAGTCATCTGCCGAAATGGCGGATCAGATGATACGCGACGGGGAATAGGTAGATCCCGGCGAATACCGCAACCCCGAATGCGATGAAAAGAAGCCGGAGCACCGGACGGCATCTGCCGGGAAGAAGGTATTCGACGATCGTGGGTTCCGGGGCGCGCGCTTTTCTTTTAACCAGATACAGAACCCCTGCCAGGATCAGAACAGCGGCGGAAACGGCCGCGCCGACGGCGAATCCATCCGGGACCATGACGATCCGGATCTCCGACACCCCGCTATCCACGGGGACCGCGATGAAATCATCGAGAAACGGCAGCGCTTCCGCGGGCCGGCCGTTCACCGTAACGTACATATTTTTATAAAAGGGAACGGAAAGCGCGATATAGCGCGTGTCTGCGCCGGGATCCGCCTGCACCGTGATGCGATTCCCGGCCTGCGTGACCGAAAGGATCCCGGACTGCTCCCGGATCGCCGCGATCCCTTCTTCCAGAAGCGGGACATCCATGCCGGCGACCCCGAAGGATCTTGCGTCAAAGCCCCTTAGGACTTCGACGGTAACGTGCACGTCGGAATCCTCGAATTTACCAAGTTCCACGATCCCGTTGGAATTTTTGGACGGGAAACTGTCCTGGATCAGCATGCCGTCGACATAAATGCGGCAGCTGTCGTTGATGTGTTCGACCAGCTGCGCCGAGAGGCTGTCGAACAGGTCGAAATAGAGGATCTGCCTGCCTGTGACATGGATATCGTATTCCAGCGAGGCGTAGGAATCCCCGGCGATTTTCGAAACGATGAAGCGATCGCCGGATAGGACGGAAAGGTTTTCGGAAGACGTAAAGCCGTATGAAGTGAACAGGTCGTACCGGATCCCCGTGATGGCCGTGAACAGCCGGTTCTGGATGTCGAACCGCGTGCCGTCCGGGATCTGCGCAAGCTCGTCCAGCGTCGGGCGGCTGATGCCGAACGCCAGGCCGAGCGTGTCCGGGTTTTCAATGATCTGATACCCGTCATTCTGATAGATCTTCTTTTCACTGAAAAAAACCGGCTGTCCGCTCAACTCGATCCGATATTGATCAGCCATCAGCGCGTCGCTCCATGCTGTGCCGTGAGATGAGTTGACTTCCATCCAATAAGAAGAAAACCCGAGTTTTTTCATCGCGTAAAGGTATTTCTGCGATGTCAGGGATGTATAGGTCGCGAGGCTGTCGTATCCGAGTGCTCCCGTCATATTGACATCATAATATTTGAGTCTGGTTTTGACACGATACACGCCATCGTCCTGGATGCGGTCCTTCAAGTCGAAAATGCTGTCATAATAGCTGACATCATTGGCCGGATGGCCGATGTAGATCCCGCCGTTCAGGAGGATCTCGGAAGCCAGGAGCGTGGCGGTCAGGACACGGAACAGTCTTTCCGGAAGCCGGCCGAAGGAACGGAAGAGGATCAGGAGCGAATAGCACAGCCCGAAACCGAAAAAGATGCCGGATATGTACTGGATGCTCGTACTGTCGCCCCAGAGTGTTGTGCTGTAGGCGGACATTTCGTGCAGATGCCGTTCCAGAAGAAGATTCGATGCCCAGCAGGCTGCTCCTGTCAGGAGGACCATGAAAGCGGACAGGATGACATTCCATGGCTTGCCGCGCAGGGCTCTGTCCTCGCGGGGGTGCATCAGCATCTCTTGAGGTTCTGCAAGGTAATAGCCGGCAAGGATCAGCCCGAGCAGGACCGTGATGTAGCCATACCGGGCCGGGAATGCCTGATAGCTGCCGGTATGCCAGATCTTGTTCACCGGTTCGATCACAAGAGGGATGATCATAAGACCGTAAAGGAAATACAGCCGCACCGGCACTTTCCTTCGCCCCGCGTGGAAAAGGGTCAGGGGGAAGAGGACCAGAAGAAAGCCTGTGGAAAAAAGGATCGCCAGGGTCGTTTCGTAGTACGTGAACATGTTGCCGGAGGCAAGCGTCTGGAGAATGGAAAATGCCCGCGCCGAATCAAAATACTGGATGAGGGCGGGCATCCATATCCACGCGGTAGCCAGTCCCGAAAAAAGGGAAGAGAAGATCAGGCCTGCCGCAAAGCGCGCGCTGTCTTTCGCGAAAACCACATAGGTCAGTGCGAAGAGTATGATAAACAGGACTGCCATATAGCTCATGTAATAATTGGTCATCAGCATCGCGGTAAGGACCGCCGTGTACAGTCCGTACCGCCCCGTGTTTTTCATCCGGAAAAGACTGTAGACCAGAAGTGGGAAAAGGCATACAAAATCAAGCCAGACCAGGTTCTGGAAAAACATGAGCGTAAATCCGCAGAACGCATACGTGACGCTCAGGATGCAGATCAGAAAACGGTCCAGACTCTTCAGGATCTTGTGAAACATCAATGCAGAGGTCCATGCGGCCGCCGCGATTTTCGCAGCCACTATCAGGTCCATCATCTGGACGCTCCGGGATTCCGGAAACAGGAAAATAAGAAACGAGAAAGGACTGGAAACAAAAAAGAAGAAAATCCCCCAGAAATTCGTCCCTCCGCCGTTGGTCATTGTAAAGAACAGGCTTTGCTTCCCGGTGACGATCTCGCGCCACTGCAGCATGAGCGGGATGACCTGCTGCTTCATATCAGCCCAGGCAAGGGATTTCCCCCCGAACGGATACATACCGAAAGACGAGTAAAGAAGCCCCGCGAGCAACAGCGCCGCGGCAGGCGGTATCAACAGAAAAAGGGATGACCCGGATGTTTTGCCTGATGATCGCATGGAACCATTTTATCACAAGATAAAATGAATTTGTATTTTTGCGGAATATCCTATTGAAAATTATAGTTTATTTGCAATACAATAGAAATTATTGTTTTGATTTCAAAACAATATTTCTACGATAAAGGTCTGAATCGAGTCCATGAAAACAAAGAAAGGAACCCAAAATGGCAAATAGGATTGAAAAATCGGAAGAAAACAGAACAAATGAAAATCCTCTGGTCCGCGAAAATTCCTCAGAGCAACCGGCCGGCAGTCAAATTGAGACGGAAGGGGAGTTCTTTGAACGCGTAAAGCAACAGACAGCCGCAGTAGCAGCCGATAACAGCGCTCCGGAGGAAACCCTGCCGTCCAGAGCCAGGATCCTTAATATCACGGACTCCTTCATCAATCACTGCCGGCATAATAAAATCGATGTCGCAGTCCATCTTTGCGACAACTCCAAGGAACGCGGGATCATCATCGCGTTCGACCAATCTTCCATCGTCCTGACCAGCGGATTTACAGGCCAATTTCTGGTCATGAGGTCGGCCATCATAAAGATCACGCCGATCAAAAGCGTGAATTACATCTTCAAGGTCGTCCATCCGGCATCCGTCAACGATGTCCGATCGTATTACGAGTATCCCGCCGCCCCGGGCGATCCGATGTGAATCAATATCCCGTCAGGGTAATTTCAAAACGGCGTACGCCTGTTCGCGCATGATATGCGGACAGGCTGCGCCACCCGGGACCAAATCCCGTCAAAGGCCACTGGCAAGGAGTCAGACGTTGCCTCTGAACAGGCCGATGACCTTTCCGATGATGGCATTGTTCTCATC
>CAZDPQ010000098.1:0-9832 GCA_964507305.1 uncultured Oscillospiraceae bacterium | reverse complement strand
GGACAAAATATAGAAATCTCAGGACCGGATCCGTCGTCGAGCGCAGTTTCAATCCCAGCGACAAATTCGAGAATGCCGTCATCGAACGCAAGGACATGAGTTTCGCGTACCGGGACGGCGACCTTTATTATTTCATGGACACCGAGACCTACGAGCAGATCCCTTTTACAAAGGAGACGCTGGGGGACGCCCTCAAATTCCTCAAGGAAGAGATGGTCTGCAAGGTCATGTTCCACAACAGTTCCGTCCTCGGGATCGAGCCTCCGATCTTCGTCGAGCTGTATATCACGGAATGCGAGCCCGGCGTCAAGGGTGACACGGCGCAGAACGCGACGAAGAACGCTGTCGTGGAGACCGGCGCCATCATCAAGGTCCCGCTGTTCGTGAACCAGGGCGAAAAGGTCCGGATCGACACCCGCACGGGCGAATACATGGAGCGCGCGAAGTAAGCGTCAGGAGAGACCCCATGGCAATCCCGGGCAGCACCGACAAGGGAGAGAGGACGATGACCCAGGGCTTCGTGGCGCAGTATGCCGCCGAAGCCGCGATGGGCACGCCCGGCGTTTACGGTTTGGACAAAAGTACGGTGATGACGCTCAAGGAATCGATCATGGGCGAGTCCGAAGGCAATGGCGTGACCGTTTTTTTCAACGAAGCGAAGGAAAACCTGGTGAATATCACGGTGTATCCCGTCCTTTATTACGGGAACGTGCTCCCCGAAGTCGCCTGGGCGATCCAGGAGAAAGTCAAGAACGACGTGGAGCGTTTCACAGGCCTGATCGTCGAATCGGTGAATGTCCATGTCAAGGGAGTCGTTGCCAGGGATGATATCAGGGCGAACGGGACAAAAGCATGATTGGCGAAAGGAACGACTATGAATAGGATCGTAAGGGTAGCCCTTGTTTTTTACGCGTTCGTGCTTTCCATCCTTTCCGTGATTTCCGCGATCATCATCATGAACCGGAATCTTCTGGAGGCCATTTACTTCGTGTTTTACGACATCACGGCATCGCCGACCTTCCGGTGGATCGCCGCGGTCTTCTGCCTGTTCCTGTTCACCGCGAGCCTTGCGATCCTTGTCTACGGCCTCCAGAGCGGCCGCATGCACAAGACCCGCGTGCGCACCAATGACATCGGCGCGATCGACATCGGGGTCGACGCGATCGAGAACATCGTGCTCAACACGGCAAAGACCGCCCAATGCGGCATCAAGACCGCGAAAGCCAGGGTCTATCCGGCGCGCGATGGTAAGATCAGAGCCGAGCTGTCGGCTGTCATCTATTCGGACGTCGAGATCCCGGCCATGATGGCCAAGGTCCAGGACAAGGTCAAGAAGGACATTGAACGGTACACCGGGATCCCGGTTTCGCGGGTCATCGTCAAAGTCAGCCATGTCGAAAATGTGTCCGCCAGGGTGGAGAGATGACGAATGAAAAAGCTCATTGATGAAATCAGGGAGCTGCCGCCCGCGCAGATCGGAGCCCTGTGCGGCTTTCTGATCGCCCTGGTCCTGGCGATCTTCGGTTTCTGGAAATTCGTCCTCATCGTGGTGTTCACGCTGGCGGGCTATTTCATCGGAAAGAAGATTTTTGCCAACAAAGATCTGCTGAAAGAATTTCTGGATAAAATATTCCCGCCGGGAAGATACCGTTAGAAGAGGAAAGAATGAGCAGAAGAGAATCGAGAGAGCACGCTTTCAGGCTTCTCTATCAGATGGAGATCCAGAAGGGCGACAGCGAGGCGCAAAAAGAACAGTTCATCCGCGAACTCAATGTCAAGGAGAACGAACTGGAATATTTCAACCGGCTCGTCGACGGCGTCCGGGCCGGCAGGGCGTCTCTTGACGCGGTGTATTCCCGGTTTTTGAAAAAATGGAATCTGGACCGTATCCCGAAGATCGATCAGACGATCCTGAGGATCTGCACCTATGAGATCCTCCACGAACCGGATGTGCCTCACAATGTGTCGATCAGCGAGGCGGTCTATCTGGCCAAGAAATACAGCACGGATGAAGCGAGAGCCTATATCAACGGGATCCTGGGCAAGATCCCGGACAATATCGCGGACAGCGTCACGGACAGCGTCACGGACAGCGCCATGGGCAGCGTCACGGACAGCAGGCCCGCGCCGGCAGAGTAGGCCTATGGCGGCGCTGTCGGTCAGCCAGCTCAACAGGTATGTCGCTTCGGTTCTGGATTCCGACCCCCGTCTTGCCGATCTCCAGGTCGCCGGCGAGATTTCTTCGCTCAAACGCTACCCTTCCGGTCATATCTATTTCACCCTGAAGGACGCTGAATGTTCGGTGTCGTGCGTGATGTTCCGCACCTATGCGGACGGGCTGCGCTTCATGCCGGAGAACGGAACAAAGGTGACCGTCGAAGCGCGCGCGGCGCTTTACGACCGTGACGGCAGGTTCCAATTGTACGTCCGCGCGATGAAGCCGGAAGGGACGGGCGACCTGTACGCCGCGTTCGAAGCCCTGAAGCGCAATCTCGAGGCCGAAGGGCTTTTTGACGAACGGCACAAGAAACCCCTGCCGTTTCTCCCGCGCAGGATCGGCGTTGCCACATCGTCCTCCGGCGCCGTGATCCGGGATATCTTGAATGTTCTTGGGAGAAGGTTCCCCGGGTTCGACCTGCTCCTGATCCCGGTCAAAGTCCAGGGCGAAGGGGCTGCGGCTTCGATCGTCCGGGCGATCGAGACGTTCAACCGCAGGGATGACATCGATGTCATCATCGTCGGAAGAGGCGGGGGATCGATGGAGGATCTCTGGTGCTTCAACGAGGAAGCGGTCGCCCGCGCCGTTTACGCATCCCGGATCCCCATCGTTTCCGCGGTCGGCCATGAGACGGATTTCACGATCTGCGACTTCGCCGCGGATCTGCGCGCACCGACGCCTTCTGCCGCGGCGGAGCTTGTACTGCCGCTGCGGCAGGAGCTGGAGGACAGGCTCCGGAGCACAGAGGAGTTGCTGCGGCGGAGCCTTGGCAGGAGGATCGACATCGCCAGGATGCGCCTGCACCATTCGGCGGATTCCGCCATGCTGACCGATCCCCGCCGAATCCATGCCGGAGCCGGGCAGAAGCTGGACGGCATGACCTTCAGGCTGCAGGCCGCCATGTCCCTTCGGATGAAAGAGAGAGAAAGCGGAGCTGCCGCCCTCATGAACCGGCTGGATTCCCTCAGCCCGCTCAAAGTACTCGGCAGAGGCTACGGGATCATCGAAAATACCGACAGGGCAAAAATCGTCGTATCCTGCGGCGACGCGTCGGAGGGGGAGCATCTGAAGATCACTGTATCGGACGGCTTCCTGCGCTGCGGCGTCCTATCGGTGGAAGAAAGGGGATCATGACCTTATGGATCAGGAAAAATGCAAGGAAGATCTGAGTTTCGAAGAAGCCCTGAAGCTTCTGGAGGAAACCGTAAAAAAGCTTGAAGCAGGCGACGTGACTCTCGAGGAATCGATGGAGCTGTTTTCCGAGGGTATGAGGCTGTCCAAGATCTGCAGCGACAAGATCGCAGCGATCGAAAGCAGGATCGCGATCCTCACCGGCGAAGGCGGGCAGCCGGAAGAAGCGCCGTTCGAGGTGACCTGAATGGACGGATCCGACGTACGGTACCGGGCATACAGGGACAGGATCGAAAGCGATCTCGAGGAAAGATTCGCACAGCAGTCCGCGGATCCCGGAGACCGCGTGCGGGAAGCGGCGTTCTACAGCCTTTCCGCCGGGGGGAAGCGCATCCGCCCCGTGCTGTGCCTTGCCGTCAACGATATGCTCGGGGGTGACCCCGGCGATGCACTCCCGTTTGCTTCCGCGATCGAAATGATCCACACCTTTTCGCTCATCCACGATGATCTGCCCGGAATGGATAATGATGATTATCGTCGGGGTAAACCGACCTGCCACAAGGCCTATGGCGAAGGGATGGCGATTCTGGCCGGAGACATGCTGCTGAACAGCGCATATGAGATCCTCTTCGGCGCCTGCCTGCATCATCCGGAAGCAAAATATCTCCGGGCGGCAGCGGCCATCGCGGAAGCCACGGGGATCCGCGGCATGATCGGAGGGCAGGCAACGGATCTCATGAGCGGACACATGGCGCTCGGGATCGACGCGCTGGAACGCATGCATTCCATGAAGACCGGGGCGCTGATCCAGGCTCCCGTCATGGCAGCCGCGTCCATCGCGGGAGCTCCGGAGCCGGTTTCCGCATCGCTCGGGCGGTATGCCGCTTCGATCGGACTGGCCTTCCAGATCCGGGATGACCTGCTGGACATCGAAGGACGAACGGACGAGATCGGCAAAACGGCAGGCAAGGATGCCAGGGACGGCAAGTCGACCTTCGTCACGCTGCTCGGCGCCGGGACGGCAAAGACGCAGTTGGAAGCCCATGCGGAGAAAGCTTTCCGCGAACTCGAAGCGATCGCAGCCCTGGGGTATGACACAGGTTTTCTATCCGATCTGACAGGCTATCTGCTCGAACGCAAAAGCTGAGGCGGTGACAAAATGTCCATCCTGGAAGACAAGATCCATAACCCTTCCGATATCAAGCTCCTCGACGACAGGGAGCTTGTTCTGCTGGAAGAAGAGATCCGCCGCGAGATCATTTCCGTCGTATCCAGAAACGGAGGACATCTCGCATCCAATCTGGGCGTTGTCGAGCTTACGATCGCACTGCTGCGACAATTCGACTTCCCGGAGGACAAGATCATCTGGGATGTCGGCCACCAGACCTACACCTACAAGATCCTGACCGGGAGATACCATGATTTCGCCACGCTCCGTAAGCTGGACGGTCTGGCGGGCTTCCCGAAATGCAGCGAAAGCGAATACGATTGCTTCAACACCGGTCACAGCAGCACATCGATCTCCGCCGCACTCGGCATCCTCCGAGCCGAGAAGATCAAAGGCATCAAGAGGCGTGTCATCGCCGTGATCGGCGACGGCGCGCTGACCGGCGGCATGGCGTTCGAAGCGCTCAACGACGCCGGCCAGTCCGGGCTGGACCTGCTGGTGATCCTCAATGACAACCAGATGTCGATCAGCCGGAATGTCGGAGGACTGTCAAAGCATCTCGAAAAGGTCCGGGTGTCGAAACGCTATATCCGCCTGAAGGATAAAACCGTCAAAGTGCTCTCCATCACCGGGATCGGCAAAATGGTCATGCATCTGCTCGAGAAGGTCAAGGATCTCCTGCGTTTCATCATACGGCCTGCCAACGTCATTTTCGAAGACCTCGGTTTCCGCTATTTCGGTCCGGTCGACGGGCATGACATCCATGAACTCGAGATGCACCTCGAGGCGATCCGGGATCTCAAGGGACCGGTCCTGCTGCATGTCCAGACCCGCAAGGGCAAGGGCTACGAATTCGCGGAGCTTTCTCCGGATAAATATCATGGTGTAGCGCCTTTCGAAATCGCCAACGGTCTCCCGGCCCCGTGTGCCGTTGCAGACGGCTGCAGATCCTTCTCGGAAGTCTTTGCGCAGGCTCTGTCCGGACTGGCTGCATCCGACAGGGATATCACGGCCGTCAGCGCAGCCATGACGGTCGGCACGGCACTCGAATCGTTCCAGAAGTCATTTCCGGATCGGTTCTACGACGTCGGGATCGCGGAACAGCATGCCCTGACGATGGCGGCCGGCATGGCAAGCGCCGGCGCCCGGCCGGTCGTTGCAATCTATTCTACATTCCTCCAGCGGGCGTATGACCAGATCCTCCACGACATCGCGCTCCAGAAGCTGCATGTCGTGATCTGCGTCGACCGTGCGGGGATCGTGGGCGAAGACGGCGAAACCCACCAGGGGATCTACGACATCGCACTCCTGTCATCCATACCCGGCATGACGCTGCTGTCCCCCAGAGATTACACGGAGCTCGCCGCCATGCTGCGCTATGCCGTATACGAGTGCTCCGGTCCTGCCGCCATCCGCTATCCGCGCGGATGCGAAAGCGAAACGGCTGCCGCATACAGGCAGAAAGAAGACCGGACGGACGGGAACGAAGGTTACCGTCCGTCGCCTGTCCTGCTGGAAACAGGGAAAGACATCACGCTGATTTCCGAAGGGGTCATGTTCGACGAGACAACCCGGGCTGCCGCCATGCTGCGCGGCGCGGGGCATTCGTGCGACCTGATCGACATCCGTACCATCAAGCCGCTGGAGCCCGGGCTGATCCTGTCTTCTGTAAAAAAGACCGGCAGAGTCCTCGTAGCCGAAAACGCGCTGGTCGTGAACGGGGTCGGCAGCAGGGTGGAGGACCTTTTGATCCGCAGCGGCATCTGCGTGCCGTTCGCTCAGGCCGGGATCGGAGACCATCCTCTCTGTCAGGGAAAGATCGCCCAGCTCCGTGAAAAGGAAGGGATGGACGCGTTTTCCATCTATCAGAAGTGCCTGGAATTGATCCAAAAAGCACCTTCCGCCTGATTTGTCGGCTTTTCCATGTTTTCTTTCCGATTTGGCCTGTATATTTATTCATTTATGCAATATTATAGTGTATAATTCAAATCAGCACAGATCATGAATGAAGACGGGACGACGACATGCGCATAGGACTGATCCCCAATCCTGATAAAGACACCGACCTGCGGGTCACGCTTCAGATGGCCGGCATGATCGCCGGCTACGGCGGGACCGCCATCCTGGAAGAAAAGTACAGGAGCACTGCGGCAGACGGGATCCCGGGCATCGTTTTCGGGGATTACGGCAGCACGGATATCCTGGTGTGCCTCGGCGGAGACGGGACTTTTCTGACGGCGATCCACGAGACGCTTAAGCTCCACACGCCGATCATCGGGGTCAATCTCGGGAGCGTGGGATTTCTGGCGGAAATCGCTCCGGACAGGATCGAAGAAGCGCTGCACAAGCTTTTCGCAGGGGAGTACACCACCGAGAAGCGGATGATGCTTGATGCCGTGCGCAAATCCGCCGACGGGAAGGTGAAGGACCGCGCCGTTTCTTTGAATGACCTTGTGATCAGCCGGGGAGGTGTATCGAGGATCCTCGGCCTGGATCTTTTCATCGACGGCTATCTTGTCGAAAAGCTGCCGGGTGACGGTGTCATCGTCTCGACGCCGACAGGATCGACCGCGTATTCGCTATCAGCCGGCGGCCCGATCATCCAGCCGGACCTCGAGATGCTCCTGATCACTCCGCTGAACCCGCACACCCTCCACAACCGGTGCTACATCGCCGGAGCGGACAGCAAGATCGAGATCATCGTCAAGGACTACCCCTTCAAGCCGCTTCTGACATCGGACGGGATCCATGTCTGCGAGCTGGAGCAATTCGACAGGATCACGATCACGCGGTCGAGATCCCACATGCACCTGATCCGGCTCGACCCGGTGAACTTTTACCAGTCATTGACCACCAAGATCTATTCACGCGGAAATTGACCGCAGGCACCGGGGGATTCGGTTATGAAGTACAACAAAAAAAACAGGCAGAAGCTGATCCTGTCCATCATCGAAAGCGAGAAGATCACGACCCAGGAAGAACTGGTGAGATATCTCCAGAAGCAGAACTGGCAGGTGACGCAGGCGACGATCTCACGGGATATCAAGGAACTCGGTCTCAACAAGGTTTCAGAAGACGGGACCACCCAGAAATATTCCCCGAACAGGAAAAACGGGGAAGCGACAGAGCACCGGCTGATCACGGTGTTCACCCAGGCGGTCGTTTCGTATGACAGCGCGTCCAACATCGTCATCATCCGGACACTTCCCGGCATGGCATCCGCATGTGCCTCCGCCATCGACTCTATGAAATTCCCGGAAGTCGTCGGCACCATCGCAGGCGACGACACCGTGTTCGTCGCGACGAAATCCGCTCTTCTGGCGAACCACCTGGTCGACAGGATCAAGAACATGACGGTCGCGAGCAGCTGAGCCGGAGGAACGACATGCTATCCAGGCTGGAAATATCGGATTTTGCGCTGATCGAGCACGCATCGGTCGACTTCGGGGCCGGATTCACGATCCTGACGGGCGAGACCGGCGCAGGTAAATCGATCCTGATCGATGCGATCGGAGCGGTCTGCGGCTCCAGGGTCACGCGCGACATGGTCCGGAGCGATAAGGAATCATCGGTCATCAGCGCCGTGTTCGATGATTTTTCGGGGAAGATCCCTTCCGAAACCCTGGAGGAATACGGCATATCTCCCGAGGAAGACACCCTTTTTCTGACACGCGAGATCTACGCCAACGGCAAATCCTTTGCGCGCGTGAACGGCAGGATGGTCCCCGCCGGTGCGCTCCGTTCGCTTACAGCATATCTGCTGGACATCCACGGGCAGCACGAGAACCAGTCGATTTTCCGCGAAGAAATGCAGCTGCTCCTTCTGGACCGGTTCGGCTCCGGGGAGATCCGGGCACTGCTGGGTGTATATCGGGATACCCTGTCGGAATATCTACGGATCGATAAGGAATTGAAAGGATATGAAACGGATACAGGGAAAAAGCAGCAGCTGGCGGATCTCCTGGAATACCAGATCGCGGAGATCCGCGCGGCCGCCCCGCGTGCCGGCGAAGACGCCATACTTTCCGAACGCCGGAAAATCCTCGCCAATTCCGAAAAGATCCTCCTGGCATTCGAAAAAGCCTTGTTCCTTCTCAACGGAGAAGCTGCGGAAATGCCCGCGCTGCCTGCCGTCAAGGAAGCATCCCGGCAGATCTCGGTCCAGCTGAGCGCGTTCGAAGGCTACACGCCGCTGTCCGAATCCCTGGATGAGATTTCATACAGGATCGAAGATGTCTGCGAAGCGATCCAGCGGGAGATCGGCATGGTGGATGTCGATCCGGGTGAAGTCAAAAAGATCGATGACAGGCTGGATGTCCTTTACAATCTGAAACACAAATACGGCGGCAGTATCGAGTCGGCGGAGCGCCATCTCGAAAAGGCACAGCAGCAGCTCGATCACCTCAGGAACAGCGAGACCAGGGTGAAATTCCTGCTGGAGCAGAAGAGCGACGTTCTCGGACGCCTTGCAGCTGATTCTTTCCGGCTGTACGAGGCCCGCTGCCGGACGGCGGAAATTCTCGAAAAGGAGATCACCGGCCAGCTTGCGGAGCTCGGGATGCGAGGGACGGCATTCAGCGTCCGGATCACCCACGGAACCGGCGAAAAGGATTACGGCCCGGACGGCCGGGACAAGCTGGAATTTCTGATCTCGCCGAATGTGGGGGAGGAGCTCCGGCCGCTGTCGCGGATCGCTTCCGGCGGGGAAGCGTCGAGGATCATGCTTGCGGTCAAGACGATCCTGGCGGACAGCGACAGCATCCCCGTCCTGATCTTCGACGAGATCGACACCGGGATCAGCGGCCGCACCGCCGGCCTGCTCGGCGAAAAGCTCCTCCGCATCGCGGAAAGCCACCAGGTATTCTGCGTGACGCACATGGCTCAGATCGCCGCGAAAGCCCGGAACCACATCCGCATCGAAAAAACGATCCGCGGCGGCAGGACCTTCACGGACATCCGGTATGTCACGGACCAGGACCGTGTCCGCGAGATCGCCAGGCTGCTTTCGGGCGATGAGAACAAAGGCGAAGCCGTCGAACTGGCAAGAGTCATGCTTTCATGAGGATCCGCCGCAGTCCTCCGCGTCGAGCGCGCGGATCCGGGCCAGCAGGCTTTCCATGTCTTCCGGCAGGGGCGATTCGAAATGCATCCGTTCCCCGGTGATCGGATGGGAAAAGGTCAGGGATGCCGCATGGAGAGCCTGCCTCCCGATGTCACGGTCGAGAAAGGCTGATCTGCTGTAATGGCCGTTGTCGCGCGAGGAAACGCCGTATAGGCCGTCCCCGATGATCGGATGCCCCATATACAGCGAATGG
>CAZDPQ010000097.1:0-9958 GCA_964507305.1 uncultured Oscillospiraceae bacterium | reverse complement strand
AGGTTTGATCACAAAAAACAAACTTGGGAGGACCGGTCTGGATATCAGCCGCGTCGCTTATGGCGGGATCATTTCGATGAACGAGCAGCAGTCCGACAGCGACCGCTATGTAGCGTATGCAGTCGATAAGGGCATCAATTATTTCGATGTCGCCCCCTCGTATGGGAATGCCCAGGAGATCCTTGGAAAATCCCTGGTCCCTTACCGCAACGATATCTATCTTGCCTGCAAGACCGGAGAGTTCGGGATGAAGGAAGGGATGGAGCAGTTCAACAGCTCGTTGAAAATGCTCCATACGGATCACTTTGATGTCTACCAGCTTCACGGCTTGACGGAGATGAGCCAGCTGGAGCGGGTCTTCGCTCCCGACGGGATCATGGGATTTCTCGTCCGCGCGAAGAAAGAAGGGCTCATACGGAACATCGGCTTTTCCGCCCACAGTGAGGCGGTCGCGCTGAAAGCTCTGGAGCGTTACGATTTCGACACGGTGCTTTTCCCCTTCAACTGGAGCCTGCACATGGCGAAGGGTGCGGGCAGCAGGATCCTCGCCGCCGCCAAGGAGAGGAACATGGGGATCCTGGCACTCAAGGCCATGGCACACAGGGCCTGGAAGCCGGATGAATTCCATGATCATCCGAAATGCTGGTATAAGCCCATCGATCCGGATAACACCGAATTGCTCACGGCGGCAGCCAACTACACGCTTTCGCTCGGGGTGCACACCTTCATTCCGCCGGGAGAATTCGCCTATCTGCGTTTCGCCGCGGAGCATTTCGAAAGCATCGATGATCCCGGCATGAACGCGCGGTCGGAAGAGCTCCTCCGGAAAGCGCTCCAGGATGGATTCGGATTTATTTTCGATCAGATCTGAGACGGATCGGAGGATCCATGTTTCTTACGCGCCGGTGTTCTGTTATAATAGGACGATATCGGCAGGCTGCGAAAGCGGCCGTACGGAAGGGCGGATGACAGCAGATGGGACTCATCGCTGACGCGAGACAGATTGCACGCAGGGATCCGGCGGCACGAGGTGCGTTCGGCGTCATGCTTTTATACCCCGGTTTCCATATCCTGATCAGCCACCGGATTGCCCATTTCTTTTACCGGATCCATCTGTTCTGCCTCGCGAGGATGGTATCGCAGATCGGCCGGTTTTTCACGGGCATCGAGATCCATCCGGGTGCGAAGATCGGCAAGGGGCTTTTCATCGACCACGGGATGGGCGTCGTAATCGGCGAGACAGCCGAGATCGGGGACAATTGTACGATCTATCACGGCTGCACGCTCGGAGGGACAGGGAAGGACAAGGGGAAACGGCATCCGACGCTCGGGAACAATGTGCTGATCGGCGCGGGTGCGAAGATCCTGGGGCCTTTCAAGGTGGGCGACAATGCCATGATCGGCGCCAATGCGGTCGTGCTGAACGAGGTTCCCGCCGGCGCCACGGTCGTGGGGGTCCCGGGCCATGTGGCCCGCCTCAAGAACGCGGAAAGGGCGGTCGTGCATTCCGTGGAGCTGGACCAGACGTCTACGCCGGACCCGGTCTCAGTCGAAATGTGCAAGATCCTTCACCGGCTTTCCGCCATTGAGAAGCAGTTGGAGATCGAGGACCGCTACAAGCCTGACAACGCATTCGACAGCGGCGCGGACATGGATAAGATCGAGAAGGACTGCAAGGAAAAAGCCAAGTCCTTCTCAGCGGGGGGAAAATGAGACTTTACAACACAATGGCAAGGGAGAAGCAGGAATTCGTCCCGCTCAAGGAAGGGGAAGTCCGGATCTATTCCTGCGGACCGACCGTCTACAATTATTTCCACATCGGAAATGCCAGACCTTTCATCACGTTCGACACCTTGAGGCGCTACCTCGAGCACCGGGGGCTGAAGGTGATATTTGTCCAGAATTTCACCGATATCGACGACAAGATGATCGTCCAGGCCAATGCAGAGGGGATCACCGTGAGGGAGCTCGCGGACCGCTTCATCGCCGAATACTATGTCGACGCGGACAGGCTCGGGATCGAACGGCCGGACTACCAGCCGAGAGCGACCGAATGCATGGACGACATCATCGGCATGATCCGGATCCTTGAAGAGAAAGGGTACGCCTACCGGACGGATGACGGTGTATATTTTGATGTGGAAAAGTTCCAGGCGTACGGCCGGCTTTCCAATTACGTGCTGGAAGAGCTGGAGGAAGGCGCGAGCGAAAGGGTGTCCGCCAACGAAAACAAACGCAGCAAGGCCGATTTCGCACTCTGGAAATTCAAGAAGCCCGAAGAGCCTTTCTGGAGCAGCCCATGGGGCGACGGAAGGCCCGGCTGGCACATCGAGTGTTCCGCCATGTCGCGGAAATACCTCGGAGACACGATCGACATCCACTGCGGCGGCCAGGATCTGATATTTCCGCACCATGAGAATGAGATCGCGCAGAGCGAGGCGGTGACCGGGAAGACCTTCGTGCGGTATTGGCTGCACAATGGTTTCATCAATATTGACAACCGCAAGATGTCCAAGTCGGCCGGCAATTTTTTCACGATCCGGGATATCGCAGAGAAGTATCCGTATGATGTCATCCGCTTTTTCATCCTCTCGAGCCATTACAGGAGCCCGATCAATTTCAGCGACGAGCTCCTGGAAGCCTCTGCGAATGCCCTGGAGAGGATCCGCAACTGCAGGCAGGACATCGATTTCCGGATCCGCGAGGGCCGCGAACCGGAAGACGGCGGCAATATGCCGGCCGGAGCGGCTCTGGAGAAGGCGGCCCGCACCGCGGGCGAAGCGTTTGACGCGGCGATGGAAGATGATCTGAACACGGCAGATGCGATCGCGGCGATTTTTGATTTTGTCAAGGAAATCAACATATCGATAGCACGTAATGACATCACATTCGCATCGCTTGAACAGGCCGGAGAAAAGCTTTCACAGCTTTGTTCCATCCTGGGCATCCGTGTGGACGGCGACGCGGAGATCCCACAGGAAATCGTCAGGCTGTCCGAAGAGAGGCTGGATGCAAAGAAAACCCGGAATTTCGCCCTTGCGGATTCGATCCGCAATCAGATCCTTGAAAGAGGCTACTCCCTTTCGGATACGCCGAACGGGACCCGGATCCTCCGGATCCGGAAATGAGAGGACGGACCGCCGGTGTTTTCTGAACGAATGAACCGGGATCCGGCAAGATTGCCAAGCAATGTCCTTGCCTATATCGGGGACAGCGTTTACGAGTTGTATTCTAGGCTTGCCGTCATCAGCGGCCCCGAGGTCCGGATGAAGGGGATCCACCGCCGGAATGTTTCCGCGGTCAATGCCGGAGCGCAGGCTGCCGCCGCGCGCAGGATCCTGGATTTTCTGACCGAGGAGGAATCCGCGATATACCGGCGCGGCAGAAACGCCAATACCGGAACGATGGCACGAAATGCCAGCGCGGCGGATTACCGGGTGGCGTCGGGGATCGAATCCCTGATCGGCTACCTGTTCCTGGCCGGCAGGGACGATCGGCTTTCCGAGATCCTCGGGAAGCTGTTTCAGGATCCAGGCGCCGGCGATCCCGGCGATGCCGGTGATACTGCCGGCACGGAGAGGTGATGAACATGGACAACGAATCCCTGGCAGAGATCCCTCAGGATCGGGTAGAAGGCAAGAACCCGGTTTCCGAAGCGATCCGGTCGGGAAGGCCGGTCACGAAGCTGTGGGTAGCCATCCCCGAAAGCGGACGGCTTGATCCGGCCACCTACGCCATTGTGAAAGAAGCCAGGGAAAAGGGAGCCATCATCGTCGAAACCGACCGCAAGACCCTGGACCGCCTGAGCCGTTCGCACGGGCATCAGGGCCTGATCGCCCAGGTCCCGGTCCACGAATATGCCACGATCGATGACATGATCGGGTTCGCCCGCAGCAGGCAGGAGGACCCGTTTCTCGTGATTCTGGACGAACTCAAGGATTCCTACAATCTCGGATCGATCCTCCGGATCGCCGACGCCGCGGGCGTCCACGGCGTCATCATCCCGAAACACCGGTCCGTCGGTCTGGACGCCGCGGTGGCCAAAGCCTCGGCAGGCGCCATCGAGCATGTCCGGGTCGCGCGGGTGACGAATATCTCTGCGGCGATCGAAGAGCTCAAAGAGCTGGGGCTTTGGATCTACGCCGCCGACCAGAAGGCTGAGAAGCTTTACAGCGAGGCGGATTTTACCGGACCGGCAGCCATCGTCATCGGAAGCGAAGGGGAAGGGATCGGGCCGTCCATCCTGAAGAAGTGCGATTTCCTGCTGCGGATCCCGATGAAAGGGAAGGTCAACTCCCTCAATGCGGCAGTGGCCGCAGGCATCGTGATTTACCGGGCGGCAATGCAAAGGAGTATGAAATCATGAGCAGCCAGAAAAGGACGCATGAGGAATTGCCGGATCCGGAGCTTGTCGCCCTTGCCCAGGGCGGAGACAACCTGGCGATGGAGACCCTGCTGCTCCGGTATAAAAAAATGGTAAAAAACAAGGCCGGCAAAATGTTCATCGCGGGCGGCGACCGGGAGGATGTCGTCCAGGAAGGGATGATCGGCCTGTTCAAGGCCGTACGCGAATTCGACCCGGCACGTAAGGTCCCCTTTTCCTCCTTTGCGGTGTACTGCGTCCTTTCCCAGATCACGGACGCCGTCCGCGCAGCCGCCCGCGCGAAGCACTCCGCCCTCAACCTCTCCATCTCCATCCAGGGCTTGTCCCTTGACGAGGAGGAGGATCCGTTCAATCTTCTGGACGTGTACATCGATTTGTCACGATCCGATCCCGAAACGATGATGATCGCGAAGGAAGGACACGATTCCCTGATGGAATTCATGGAATCGGAGCTTACCGCCAATGAGAAAGACGCGCTGAAGCTGTTCATCGACGGCTATTCGTATGCGGATATCGCCGCGAAGCTCGGACGGTCTGTTAAATCCGTGGACAGCGCCATCCAGAGAGCCCGCGCGAAATTCGAAAGCTTCAAGAAGGAATTCATAGGCGAATAGGCAGCATGGACAGACTCGCATTAGGGCTTGACATCGGATCCACGACGATCAAAATCGCCATCCTAAGGGAAAGTGAACTGATTTACAAGCTGTACCGCAGACACAACTCCGACATCCGGAAAGAACTGGAGTCCTGTTTTGAGGAGGCTTTTGAAAGGTTTCCCGGCGAGACATTCACCGTCCGCGTGACAGGCTCGGGCGGATTGAGCGTAGCGCAGTGGCTCGGTGTCGGGTTTGTGCAGGAAGTGATCGCCGGGACGCATGCCGTCGGCAGGATCTACCCTGAGACAGACGTGATCATTGAACTCGGCGGCGAAGACGCGAAAATCACATTTCTGAAACCCGTGCCCGAACAGCGGATGAACGGGACCTGCGCGGGCGGGACGGGCGCGTTCATCGACCAGATGGCGGCACTTCTGCAGACCGACGCGCAGGGTCTCAACGAACTCGCGAAAAACCACATGTCAACATACGCGATCGCTTCCCGCTGCGGCGTCTTCGCCAAAAGCGACCTGCAGCCGCTGATCAACGAAGGCGCCCCGAAGGAAGACCTGGCCGCATCCATTTTCCGATCGGTCGTCAACCAGACGATCGCGGGCCTCGCGTGCGGGCGAAAGGTCAGAGGGCACATCGTCTTTCTGGGTGGTCCGCTCAGTTTCCTGTCAGAGCTGCGGAATTCTTTTGAAGAAACCCTGGGAGATGACGCACTTTCCTATACAACACCCGAGCACGCGTCCGTGTTCATGGCGATGGGCGCCGCGATGCTCTCCGCCGGACAGGAGGACGGAGAGGCGTACAGCATCGGGCGGCTGCTCGCTCTCATGAGAGAGAATCCCGGCGGAGATCCCGGGATCGGACGGATGCGGCCGCTTTTTCTCGACAAGAACGAAGAACTCGTTTTCCACGAGAGGCACGCCGGACACACAGCGTTTTTCTCGGATCTCGACAAGCACGAAGGCCGGTGCTATCTGGGGATCGATGCCGGCAGCACGACGACAAAGGCCGTCCTGATCAATGACGGCAAAGAGATCCTCTACAGCCATTACACCGGCAACAAGGGCAGCCCGGTCCAAACCGCGGTGGAGATCCTGCGCGAGCTGTACCGGGCGATGCCTCCGAACGCCTGGATCCAGAATGCCTGCGTCACCGGATATGGGGAAGGGCTGGTCAAGGCCGCTCTGGATCTGGACGAGAGCGAGATCGAGACGATGGCCCATTATAAATCCGCTTCCTATTTTTGCCCGGATGTCGATTTCATCATCGACATCGGGGGGCAGGATATGAAATGCATGCGCGTCAGGGACGGGATCATCGACTCGATCATGCTTAACGAGGCCTGTTCATCCGGCTGCGGGTCGTTCATCCAGACCTTCGCAGAAGCTGTCGGGATGGATGTCCGGCACTTTTCGCAGTCCGGACTTGGCGCCGCGAATCCCGTGGACCTGGGCAGCCGCTGCACGGTGTTCATGAACTCCAGGGTCAAGCAGGCGCAGAAAGAAGGGGCATCGATCGGCGATATTTCGGCAGGGCTTTCGTATTCGGTGGTGAAAAACGCGCTGTACAAGGTCATCAAGATCAAAAGCCCCGAATCCCTCGGGAAAAAAATCGTAGTCCAGGGCGGAACTTTTTACAATGATGCCATCCTGCGCTGCTTCGAGCTCGTCTCCGAACGGGAGGTCATCCGCCCGGACATCTCGGGGCTCATGGGAGCCTTCGGCGCGGCGATCATAGCCTGCGAGCGGGATCGCGGCGACAGGCAGGGATCGACCATCCTCGCGATGAAGCAGCTCGAGCATTTCGAGATCCGGTCGGGATCCCGGAACTGCAAAGGCTGCCCGAACAGCTGCAGGCTGACGGTGACCCGGTTTCCGCGCGGAAACGCCTATATTTCCGGCAACCGCTGCGAAAACGGGATCGGCAAGGAAAAAGCCGGCGAACGGCTGCCGGACCTTTTCGCGTATAAATACCGCCGCGTCTTCGATTATACACCACTTCCCGCGGTTAAGGCCCCGCGCGGCGAAATCGGGATCCCGCGAGCGCTGAATCTGTATGAGAACTATCCCCTCTGGCATACCATCCTCACAAGCCTCGGGTTCCGGGTCATCCTGTCGGGGGACTCCGGGCACGACCTGTTCAAGGCAGGCATGGACAGCATATCCAGCGAAAGCGTGTGTTATCCGGCGAAACTGGTCCACGGCCATATCGAGGACCTGGTCGCCCGCGGCGTCCGAACGATTTTCTACCCTTGCATCCCATATGAGCAAAAAGAAAACCCCGGATCCGACAATTGCTTCAACTGCCCGATCGTCACATCCTACCCGGAAGTGATCCGCAACAATATGGAAAAGCTCCGCGAGACCTCCGTACGCTTCCTGGATCCGTTTCTGCCGCTGGACAAGCCCGCGGTCCTGGCGGAGCGGCTGCGGGAGGCGCTGGGCTTTGCGGACATCGGACGGAAAGAGGCGCGGGAGGCCGTGCGGAAAGGGTTCGCCGAATACGACCGGTTCAAGGAGGATGTCCGGCGCAAGGGTGCTGAGACGCTGCGCTGGCTGAAAGAGACGGGAAACAGGGGGATCGTCCTCGCTGGACGGCCGTATCACCTGGATCTGGAAGTGCATCACGGCATCCCCGAAATGATCAACTCCCTCGGCATGGCGGTCCTGACCGAAGACAGCATCGCCTCGCCCGGCCTGCTGCAGAGGCCGATCCGCGTCCTGGACCAGTGGATGTACCACAGCCGTCTTTACGAAGCGGCCGCCCGGACCGTGAGGCACCCGGAGCTCGAGCTTGTCCA
The DNA here is from genome assembly GCA_964507305.1 of uncultured Oscillospiraceae bacterium. Classification (GTDB taxonomy): domain Bacteria; phylum Bacillota; class Clostridia; order Saccharofermentanales; family UBA5734; genus JAQVYV01. The sequence goes on along the minus strand of CAZDPQ010000097.1, from coordinate 2,166 downwards.
GCTCACCTCGTTTGGCTGCGGCCTGGACGCGGTCACATCGGACCAGGTGCAGGAGATCCTGGAGGCGGGCGGCAAGCTGTACACCCTGCTCAAGATCGATGAGATCTCCAATCTGGGAGCCGCGCGCATCCGCCTACGCTCACTCAAAGTCGCGCTTGACGAAAGAGCCGCAGCCGGCAGGTCAAAAGACGCTGCACCGAAAGAAAGCCATCTTCTGAAGCGCAGGGAATTCACCCCCGAGATGAAGCGCAGGCATACGATCCTGGCACCGCAGATGTCGCCGGTCCATTTTCATTTGCTGGAAGCGGTATTCCGGCGGGCCGGCTATGATTTGACGATCCTCGAACATGCGACCCGCGACGACATCGATGCGGGGTTGAAGTATGTGAACAATGACGCGTGCTACCCGTCGATCCTCGTGGCAGGCCAGATGGTCGGCGCGTTTCTCCGCGGAGAATACGACCCGGACCATTCATCCGTTTTCATCACCCAGACAGGAGGCGGGTGCCGCGCGACCAACTACACCGCATTCCTCAGGAAGGCGCTCCGGGACGCGGGATTCCCGCAGATCCCGGTCGTGGCGATCAGCGCGTCGGGGATCGAAAAAAACGCGGGCTTCACCGTCAGCCCGCGCCTGCTCGACGCCGCACTCAAGGCGCTTGTCTACGGTGATCTGCTGCAGACAGTCCTGCTTCGCGTCAGGCCGTACGAAAAAGAGAAGGGCAGCGCGGACGCCCTTTACCGCAAATGGCTCGGCATATGCCGCGGTTCTTTGCTCGGATCCGGGAATGCCCGGCGAGGAAGCGGGGGAAAGAAGGACAATCCGGTCCCGCGCATGAACCTTAAAAAACACACATTTCCGGCAATGGTACGTGACATTCTCCATGATTTTGACCGCCTGGAACTGCTGGACGTGCCGCGCAAGCCGCGGGTCGGCCTTGTCGGGGAGATACTCGTGAAGTTCCATCCCGACGCCAACAACAACGCAGTGGGGATCATCGAAAGCGAGGGCTGCGAAGCCGTTATGCCGGGACTGATCGATTTTTTCATGTACTGCTTCTACAATCCGCAGTTCAAGCACAATGCACTGGGCGATAGTTTGCGTGCATCCATCCTGTCGAGGATGATCCTTGCGGCCATCGAGGCCTACCGCGGTCCGATGCGCAGAAGGATGCGGGCCGGAGGAAAATTCATGCCGCCCGCCCGGTTTTATGACCTGACGGAATACGCGTCGGACATCCTTTCGCTCGGAAACGCCTGCGGGGAAGGGTGGTTTCTGACCGCCGAAATGATCGAGCTGATCCGTCACGGAGTTTCCAACATCATCTGCATGCAGCCGTTCGCCTGCCTGCCGAACCACGTGACAGGCAAAGGCATGTTCAAAGAGATCCGCCGCCGGCATCCCGACGCGAACATCGTCCCGATCGATTACGATCCGGGAGCCAGCGAAGTGAACCAGCTGAACAGGATCAAGCTCATGATCAGCGCCGCGTTCGCCAACGAAAGAACGCCGCGCGCGGCCGGAGCGTCATCGGATGCCGGTCATGACGGCTTGTAGGAATCTTTCAGCGACACCGTCCGGTTGAATACCGGCCTGCCCTCCGCGCGGGACTTGCTGTCCCGGCAGAAATACCCGAGCCGCAGGAACTGGAACCGCCCGTCGGCCGACCGCAGTGCGGAAGGCTCGATCCTGGCATCCGGCATCACTTTCAGCGAATCGGGATTGAGGAATGTCCTGAAATCGGCGTCCTGGGCATCGGGATTCTCATGGGTGAACAGTGAATCATACAACCGCACCTCGCAGGCAGCGGCGGACGCGGCATCAAGCCAGTGGATCGTCCCTTTGACCTTGCGGTTGTCCGGCGTATCGCCGCCGGCCGTGAGCGGATCGTATTCCGCGTACACTTCGTCGACATTGCCGCCGGCATCCCGTCGGCATCCGGTGCAGCGGACGACGTAAGCGGTCTTCAGGCGGACCTCGTTGCCGGGATACAGCCGCCGGTATCCCTTGGGGGGGACCTCCGCGAAATCATCGCGCTCGATCCACAGTTCGCGTGAAAAAGAAATCCGCCTGGTGCCGGCCGAAGGATCCTCGGGATTGTTTTCGATTTCGAACGTCTCGGATCTGCCCTCCGGGTAATTGGTAATGATCAGGCGGACGGGATC
>CAZDPQ010000096.1:0-9976 GCA_964507305.1 uncultured Oscillospiraceae bacterium | reverse complement strand
ATGGATGCGTAAGCATATGGCAGCTTGAAGGACTGACAAAATCCACCGCATTGCAGCATCGTTGAAGACAATATCTCATCTGAATTTCAATACATGGAAAGAATTAATTCATACGGATATAGCGACAGATATTGGTTTTTGGTTCTTGATGAACTGCCTGATGATTATACGATAATCATTGATGGCAAGATGATTCCGATCGCTAAAAAATAACACCTAATGTTGTAGTGATTTACAGTACAATTGTGTCACAGCAGCTACATCGAACTGTTTTATTACCGAAAGCGTAAACATAAATCCCTGGGCTACAAGAGCCCGGTAGAATTCAGGTTTGCACAAACAGCCTAGTACTGTCAAGGATTTTTCTTAATTCCTTCGATGGAACCTGCACCGCACCGTGCCGCATCAGTTGAACATTCGCGCGGATTAGTGATAGAATAGATGAAAGTCATCATACCGGAGGTTTGCATGGAGAACGTATTTATTTTCGACCACCCCCTGATCCAGCACAAAATATCCCTGATGAGAGACCGGCGGACCACGACCAAGGAGTTCCGCGAGCTCGTGTCGGAAGTGTCGATGCTGATGGCCTATGAAGTGACGAGGGATCTTCCCCTCAAGGAGATCGAAATCGAGACTCCGGTCGCCGTCGCCAGGACGAAAGTGCTGGCCGGCAAGAAGATGGCATTCGTCCCGATCCTGCGTGCCGGACTCGGGATGGTGGACGGCATGCTCAGCCTGATGCCGATGGCGAAGGTCGGGCATATCGGGCTGTACCGCGATCCGGCGACATTCGAGCCGGTCGAGTACTATTGCAAGCTTCCGGAAGACGCGGCGGAGCGGGACATCGTCATACTGGATCCTATGCTCGCCACGGGCGGCTCCGCGTCGGCGGCCGTTTCATTCCTCAAGGCCCGGGGCATCCGCAGCATCAAGTTCATGTGCCTGATCGCGGCGCCCGAGGGAGTCCGCAGGATCCAGAAGGACCATCCCGATGTGCCGGTTTTCTGCGCGGCGCTCGACGAGAGGCTCAACGACCACGCGTACATCGTCCCGGGGCTCGGAGATGCGGGCGACAGGCTGTTCGGGACGAAGTGAAGACAACCAAATATCCTATACCGGAGCGATTTCGCTGCAGATATTTATGCAATTGACGATGGAGACCATATTGAAAAAGATCAGCTGAGAGCGCATAATACTGCAAGACAAGGATGCCCCGGGAAACTTTACGGTTTTTTGGGGTTTGTCATTTTTCAGGAAGGATTTTTCGGGGGAAGAAATGCTGACAGCGATGAGTGCGAATTATTTTCTCGAGTTGCTCCGCGCGATCAGGGACCGGTTTGTCGCCGATATCCGGGTCGGAGACATCGGCGCCGGCATTACGGACGCCATTTCGTCGCATGTGATGTTCCGCATCCCCGTGGGCGGGATCTCCCTGCCGTTCACCGACGCGGTCGTCAGCACCTGGATCGCGATGGCCGTGATCACGGGCCTGGCATACTGGCTCGGCAGGGGGTACCACGACGTGCCGGAGGGCAAGCAGGTCGTGACCGAGGGCTATGTCGGGATCTTCATGACCCTGTGCCGCAGCCAGCATATGGATGAGGACCAGTCCGAGCATGTGGCTCCGTTCATCGGGACCATCGCCACCCTGATCTGCGTTTCCAACTGCTTTTCCGTATTCAAGCTCGCGCCGCCGGCCAAAGATTTCATTTTCCCGGTCACGCTGGCCCTTTTCACGATCGGCTACGTCATCGTGACCGGTATCCGGCTGGTCGGCCTGAAGGGCTTCTGGAAGTCGCTCACCTATCCCAAGGCGGCTCTTCTCCCGTTCAAGATCCTGGATTACATGATCAAGCCCGTATCGCTTTCGCTGCGGCTTTTCGGCAACATCTTCGGCGCCTACATCCTGATGGAGTTCATCTATATCGTCTTCCCGATCATCCTGCCGGGCCTGCTCGGACTGTGGTTCGACCTTGCCGACGGGATCCTGCAGGGCGCGGTGTTCTGCTACCTGAGCGCGGTGTACATCGGGGAGATCATCGAGGGTTCCCGGCAGGTGGACGAGGAGGCGGACCGGCCGAAGAAGGCGGGCAGCGGAGGCGGAGCCGCGGGTGCGGCAAAGGCGTGAGAGGGCGCGTGACGCGGCACGGCCGCGCGGGATGATAAAGGCAGTATTGCATCGGACAGGACAGTATCGGAAGGAATAACAAGGAGAAAAGAGTATGGACGCAGGATTAATCGCAATCGGAGCGGCACTGGCAATCGGACTCGCGGCGGCATGCGCGGCGATCGGCATCGGGCTTGCCTCAGGCAAGGCTTTCGAGGCGACGGCGCGGCAGCCCGAAATGGCCGGCAGGATCCAGGCCCTGCTGTTTACGGCGATCGTTTTCATCGAGGCGACGGCCATCTACGCGCTTGTCGTCAGCCTGCTGCTGATTTTCGTCAAGAAGCAGGTATAAAGAGGAAGTGAGAGGTTACCGATGGCAGCATTCATGACCGGCTTGCCGGTTTCCATGGCATTGGTCACTCCCGAGACCCTCGCGGAGTATATCGTCACGGCCGTTTTTACGATCATCAACCTTCTGGTGACCTACTGGATCATCCGCAGGTTCCTGTTCAAGCCCGCGATGAATTTCATGCGCAAGCGCAGGGAAGCCGTCGCCGCGGAGCTCGAGGACGCGAAAGCAAAGAAGAGGGAAGCGGACGGGCTGCTCGCCGAGGCCAAGATGCGGATCGACAAGTCCACCCGCGAGGCTACGACGATCGTCGAGGAGGCAAGGACGCAGGCCGAGACCCAGAGCGGCGCGATCCTCGAGAATGCGCGGCGCGAGGCCACCGACATCGTGGGCAGGGGGCGCGACGAGGTCCAGAGGATGAAGAAAGCGGCGGTGGAGGACATGAGGGACGAGGTCGCGGACCTTTCCATTTCCATCGCATACAAGATCATCAGCCAGAGCGTCGACGAGAAGCGCCAGAAGGAACTTGTCGACCAGTTCATCGGCGAAGATATCAAGGGAAAGGGAAAGGCCGATGGCTGAGATCAAGTACAGCATCATCCGGATCGTTTCGCCCATCGAGATCGAGCAGCCGAAGATCGACCGCCTGGCGGCACGATTCGCCGAGATGCTCCACATCAGCGATTTCACGGTCAAATTCGAGATCGACTCCTCGCTTCTGGGGGGCGTTGTGGTGTATGCCGGGGGATTCCGCTACGACTACAGCATCAAGGGTCAGCTCGGCCGGATCGCCAACCGGCTCAAGGAGTCCAAGGCGATCGAGGATGCAAGCGGCGCGGCGGAGGATATCGCGAAGCTGATCAACGAGTCCCTGACCGATTCGCTCGGGCAGTTCAACGAGACCCCGTCGGGGGTCCCCCAGGATGAGGGGATCGTCGGCAGCGAGCTGGCGAAGGGGATCGGCGAAGAGGCCGAGCCGTCGATGGTCGAGGACCTGTACCGGAAGTTCGCGGATTTCCGGATGGGCGCGGCGATCGACGAGGTCGGCGTGGTCACATCCACCGGCGACGGCATCGCGATCGTGACGGGGATCGCGAACTGCAGAAGCAGCGAGATGCTCATGTTCGCGCAGAATTCCTACGGCATCGCGATGAACCTGGAGGAAGAGAAGATCGGCGTGGTCCTGCTGGGCGCGGAGGATACCGTATCGGAAGGCATGATGTGCAAGAGGACCGGCCGCACGCTGGATGTTCCGGTCGGCAAGGGCATGGTCGGACGCGTCGTCGACGCGCTCGGCAATCCGATCGACGGGCAGGGCCCGATCGAGTATGAGCGCCGCCGGGAGATCGAGTCTCCGGCTCCTTCGATCATCGAGCGCAAGCAGGTTTCCGTAGGGCTCCAGACCGGGATCCTGGCGATCGATTCCATGGTCCCGATCGGCCGGGGCCAGCGCGAGCTGATCATCGGCGACCGCCAGACCGGCAAGACCGCCATCGCGGTCGACGCGATCATCAACCAGAAGGGTAAAAACGTCTATTGCGTCTATGTCGCGATCGGACAGAAAATGTCCACGGTCGTTTCAGTTGTGAACAGCCTCCGCAAGGCCGGGGCATTGCAGTACACTACGGTCGTGGTCGCCGGCGCCAGCGCACCGGCGTCGATGCAGTATATCGTGCCGTATTCCGGATGCGCGATCGCGGAAGACCTGATGTACCATGAGCATGCCGATGTCCTGGTCGTGTATGACGACCTGACCAAGCACGCCCACGCATACCGCGCGATTTCCCTGCTCCTGCGCAGGCCGCCGGGACGCGAAGCTTTCCCCGGCGATGTCTTCTACCTGCATTCGAGACTGCTCGAGCGGGCCGCAAGGCTGAGCGAGGCAGCGGGCGGAGGGTCGATGACCGCGCTGCCCATCGTGGAGACGCAGGGAGGCGACATTTCGGCATACATCCCCACCAACGTGATCTCCATCACGGACGGCCAGATTTATCTTGAGTCCGAGCTCTTTTTCGCAGGCATCCGGCCGGCTGTCAACGTCGGCCTGTCGGTCTCCCGCGTCGGCGGCGCAGCCCAGACATCCGCGATGAAGAAAGTCGCAGGCCCCCTGCGCATCAATCTGGCCCAGTACAGGGAGCTTGAAGCGTTTTCCCAGTTCGGGTCGGACCTGGACGAGGCGACGCGCATGCAGCTCGTCAAAGGCCGCAACATCACGGAGATCCTCAAGCAGCCCCAGTTCTCGCCGATCCCGATGGAAGAGCAGGTCGTGATCCTGTACCTGGCCAATGCCAACAAGTTCGACACCTTCGAGAAGGAAGACATCAAGCCTTTCTTCCGGATGTTCAGCGATTATGTCAAGTCCATCCACCCTGAAGTGTTCGCGGCGATCCGCGACACCGGAACGCTGATGCCCGATACGGAGTCGGTCATCGACAGCATGTTCACGGAATACATGCCGATATGGAAGGCGCACGGCGAGGAATATGGAACTGAACTATGACGTCAAGACGCGGGTGCACAGCATCAGCGAAATCAAGAAAATGACCAACGCCATGTACCTTGTCAGCGCGGTGAAGACCAAGAACGCGCGGGCGCAGTTATCGAGGACGCTGCCGTTTTTCGACCTCTGCCGGGCGACGATGGCCGAGATCTACATCCAGACCCCGGAAGTACGGCATCCGTTTTTCAACCGGCACAGGAAGAAAAAAGGAGAGCCGTGGGTCGTCGGGTATTACATCCTCACCGGGGACCGCGGGCTTGCCGGGGCGTACAACCTCAACGTGGTGAAGACCGCCGAGGAGACGATCCACCGTCACATGATCGACTACGCGCGCCGCGGGATCCGTGCCGTCCCGAAGCTTTTCATCGCCGGCAAGACCGAAAGGGAATACCTGGTGCGCGCCGGATTCGATGTGGTGGACAATTTCCGGTACCCCATCGATTCCCCGACGTTCCACATGGCCAAGGACATTTCCGTTTACATCCATGACCTGTACGACAGCCAGAAGATCGACGAGGTCTATGCGATCTATACGCGGATCAAGTCCGCGGTCGACATCAAGCCCGTGGCGGTGCGCATGATCCCGATTTCGTCCGAGGACCTTCTGGACGGAGTCGACCTGGATGCGTATATGAAGATGCTGCCGGATCCGTCGACCATCAACATCGAATTCGTGCCGTCCCGCGAGGAAGTGATGGACTACCTGGCCAGGACTTACCTCAGCGGGATGGTGTACGGCGCGATGGCGGAGGCGTTCGCGAGCGAGCAGACGGCGCGGATGACCGCCATGAAGAATGCCACGGACAACGGGGAAGATATGCTGGAAGCCCTGACGCTCCTGAGCAACAGGATCCGTCAGAGCACCATCACCAACGAGATCATCGAGATCATCAACGGCGCCAACTCGATCGGCGTCGTCTGACGGCGTCGGGATCGATCACAAGTTTACAATCGGAGGAATCACTGAATGTCAGTCGGAAGGATAGTGCAGATCATCGGCCCGGTCATCGATATCAAATTCGCGGAAGGGGATCTTCCGAAGATCTATGAAGCCGTGGAGATCAAGTTCGGGGACCAGACGATCATTGCCGAGGTGATGCAGCACAAAGAAAATTATGTCGCGCGGTGCGTTTCCATGTCGCCTACCGAGGGCATGGCCCGCAACATGGAGGCCCGGTCCACCGGGGCGCCGATCACGGTGCCGGTCGGTGTCCGGACTGCCGGGCGCATGTTCAATGTCCTCGGCGAGACGATCGACGGCGAAGGCAGCGTCCATGCCGACGACATGTGGCCGATCCACCGTCCATCGCCGAAGTTTACGGACTATTATGTCGGCGAGGAGATCCTCGAGACGGGCGTCAAGGTCATCGACCTCCTGCTTCCGTTCGCGCGGGGCGGCAAGGTCGGGTTGTTCGGCGGCGCCGGTGTCGGCAAGACCGTGCTGATCCTCGAGATGATCCGCAACATGGCGACGGAGCACGGAGGCTATTCCGTTTTCACCGGTGTCGGCGAGCGGTCGAGGGAAGGCAACGAGCTGTGGAATGAGATGAAGCTGTCCGGGGTCATCGACAAGACCGTCATGGTGTTCGGGCAGATGAACGAACCGCCGGGAGCCCGGATGCGCGCTCCTTTCACGGGGCTGACCATGGCCGAATATTTCCGCGATGTGCAGAACAAGGACGTGCTTCTTTTCATCGACAATATCTTCCGCTTCGTCCAGGCGGGGTCCGAGGTTTCGGCGCTGCTTGGCCGGATCCCTTCGGCCGTCGGCTACCAGCCCACGCTCGCCAATGATGTCGGCGCGCTCCAGGAGCGGATCACGTCAACGAGCAAAGGCGCGATCACGTCGGTGCAGGCTGTTTACGTCCCCGCCGACGACCTGACGGACCCGGCGCCTGCCACCACGTTCGCGCACCTCGACACGATCCTCGTTCTTTCCCGCGCTGTCGTGGAGCTCGGCATCTATCCGGCCGTCGACCCGCTCGAATCCTCTTCGCGCATCCTCAACCCCGAGACGGTCGGCGTCGAGCATTACACGGTCGCGCGCAAGGTCCAGGAGACGCTGCAGCGGTACAAGGAGCTGCAGGACATCATCGCGATCCTCGGGATGGAGGAGCTTTCCGAAAGCGACAAGCTGGTCGTGTCCAGGGCGCGCAAGATCCAGCGTTTCCTGTCCCAGCCTTTCCATGTATCGGAGAGCTATATCGGCATCCCGGGCAAATACGTCCATGTGGCGGACACGATCCATGGATTCATGCAGATCATTTCCGGGTATGTCGATCATATCCCCGAGCAGTTTTTCTTCATGAAGGGCAGCATCGAGGACGTCTACGAGGAATACAACAAGACCAAGGGCGCTGGCCCCTCCGCGGGAGCGTCCGCGGGCACACCGGCCGGCACCGAACAGTCCGCCGCTGACACGGGGGAACAGGCGGAAGGCACTCCTGACGGCGGCGCGGCACAGGATGCGGGCACAGCGGCCGGCGTCCCGACAGCCGGAGAGGCTGCGCCGGAAGGACAGGAAGCGCCGGCCGAAGCGGGCAACGGCGCGGACGGCGCCGATGATTCCGCGAAGCCGGAATAAGGCAGAACGATGGACGATAAGCTTCACATCGAAATCGTCACCCCGTATGGGATGTTTTACGAAGCGGACGTGGACCAGCTGATCCTCCCGGCGCTGGACGGCGAGATCGGGATCATGCCGGGGCATTCCCCGATCGTCATCGCACTGACGCCGGGCGAGCTGCGCGTCAGGGAGGGGGACAAGGTCCTGACGGCGGCGGTGTCGGACGGATTCGCCCAGATCGAGATCAACAATGCGATCGTCGTCGTCGGATCGGCCGAAAAGCCGGAGCAGATCGACCGCGAGCGCGCGGAAAAGTCCCTGTACAGGGCAGAGCAGCGGCTGAAAAATCCGGCGCTGTCCCAGCGGGACCGCGAGCGTTCGACCCGCAGCATCATGAGGGCAAGGGCCAGGCTCAAGATCCGGGAGAAGAACAAAGACGATCAGTCGTGATCCGGGCCGGCGGGAGTAAAAGCCGCCGGGCCGAGGTCCATGTCGAACCGGGTCTTCGTGACGGAACCGTCCAGCGGAAAGCGGACGGTTTTTTGCTGTTTCGCCGCGGTGTACAGGCCGACGACCGACAGGAGTGCGGTCTCGCCGGACAGGCCGTCCGCCCGTGGAGTACCGCCCGAAGCGATCGCGCCGGCGAGGTCCCGGAGGATCCACGAATGCGGGCAGCCGAGGCGCCCCAGCCAGCGGAGGCCGTGCGATGAAAGGACTTCGCGGGTAAAGCGGAGGACATAGCGCAGGTTGCAGCCGGCGGTTTTTCCCGTCACCCGGTCCTTCCGGACGATGCTGAAGAAAGGTTTGCCCCGGCGGATCCCGGCCCGGATGCTGCCGTCGCGGCACAGGACGAAAAACGAAGCCTCGGGGATCGACGGGTCCGAAGCAGTTGTGCCGGTGACGGTGCAGTACGAGCCGTTGTCCATCCGCAGGATCCCCATCCCCAGATCCTCCGCTTCCATGTCATGACACTGCTTCGCGATCATGGCCGACGCCTCGGACGGCACGGCCCCCATCAGATAATGCATCAGGTCCAGCGCATGGACCGACTGGTTCATCAGCACGCCGCCGTCCTGCGCCCACGTCCCGCGCCACGCGGCCTTGTCGTAATACTCCTGGCCGTGCCCCCAGAGCACCTTCACGTCCCCATACAGCACGGGACCGAAATCGCCCGCCGCGATACTCCGCGCGAGCAGCCCGACAAGCGGGAAATACCGGTAGATGTGCCCCATCGCGATCCGCACGCCCTTCGCGGCGGCCGCCTCGTTCAGCGCGCGCGCCTCGTCGGGGACCAGCGTCATGGGCTTCTCGAGAAGCAGATGGACCCCGCGCGCGACCGCCTCCATCCCGATCCGGAAATGCGTGCCGCTCGGCGTGGTGACGGACACGATGTCGGGCTTCTGCTCATCCAGCATCCGCAGGTAATCGTCGTACAGGGCGATACCCTGCCTGACCTTCGCCGGAAACGACGACCCCGCGAGGAGCGACTCCATCGCGGCAGTATCCAGGTCGGCGAGCGCGACCAGCTCGATGACGTCCCGGTTGTGCCGGGCCGCCCGGATGTGCTTGCGCGCGACGACTCCGCAGCCGATGATCGCGTACCGGAATTTTTTCTCCATAACCGCCTCCGCGGGGGGGGATCCCCATGGCCTCCAGTCTATCATAAACAGCCCCGGAAGGAAAAGAAAACCGCCGTAAAGAAACAGAAACATAAACGTTTCTGAAAAATAAAACATAAACGTTCCGAAAACAATTGCAATTGAAAAATATGTGTGTAAATGGTACTATAGAAGTAATTGAGACAAATGCCGGAATCCGGCCCTTACGGATCGTATCGCATCGAGGGAGAATGGGAGCGGATCATCTATGGCAAAGAAGAAATACATCGGCGAACTGATGGTTGAAGCCGGTCTCATCACCCGGGGCAAACTTGAGGACGCACTGAATTTTCAACGCAATACCCAGAGCCGGAAGCATATCGGAGACATTCTTATGGATCTGGGTTTCATCACGGAGACCCAGCTGCAGGAGGTTCTTGAATTTCAGCTCGGCATTCCTTTTGTCGACCTTGACCGTACATCGATCCCCGAAGACATGGCACTCAAGATCCCGGACACGATTGCGCGAAAGTACACACTGATCCCTGTCAAAGTCACGGGCGGCAAGCTTCATATCGCAATGACCGATCCATTCAACCTTCATGCGATCGAAGACGCCGAAATCGTTTCCAAGATGAGCATTGTACCTCTTTTCGCGAAAGAGTCATCGATCCAGCAGGCCATTGAAGAGTTGTACGGCAACGTTCAGGCTGAGAAGGCAATAGAAGATTTTAAAAAAGAGAGCAACCTGCGTGATGCGGTCAAGGAGATCCAGAACAATGAAGAAACGGCTGTCGGCAGCGCTCCGATCGTCCGGCTGATCAACTCCATCATGGAGCAGGCTGTCAACGAC
>CAZDPQ010000095.1:0-10067 GCA_964507305.1 uncultured Oscillospiraceae bacterium | reverse complement strand
TTTTTTCCGGTTCAGCTGATGATTTTTTCCTGTACTTTTATTCTACATTAAACACCCGTGCGAACCGTCACAGAACGGCGGATTTTTCGACCTGCCGCAGCGGCACAGCCGATAGCTCTCCGCCTGCGGCAATTCCCGCCCGGCTTTCCAGACATATCCCTCCCCTTTAGGGGTGATGATGCTCACGGACAATTTCACATTCCCGGTAACGACATAGGGTCCATCCTTGATGATCCTGATCCTGCAATCCCGTGCATCCCTTGGCATGACGATCCCCTCGATTCATCGGTATACGAACATCATACGCCATTTCCTAAAGATTTCATACATATCGGGAGCGAGAGGCTGCCGACGGGATCGCCAGGGACCCGACATCCGTTTATCCATTCCATGGAAACTTCGAATAATATGTAATATTACACTTTTTTCAAAGTGATAACACCATATGAGCGTATTCCGGTCAACTTGCGTCCATTCGCAGACTCTGCTTACGCTATCGGCACAATGCCGCGGCAATTCGGGCACGGCACCGGGGTCAACCTCACCCGCGATTCTCGAAATCCCTTTGGATCGCATCATTCCATCCCTCCGGCAAAATGCTGGACTCGCGATAGTCCGCGACCGTATCGCTCACCGAATCAAAAAACAATCTGACGCCCACGCTGTCTGCGCAGCAATTCTGCGCGCGGTCCGGGGAAATGCCGAACGCACCCGCCGTTTCAACCGCATCGATATTTGCCCCGAGGAAAATAAACTCCCACCCGTGGTCTGTCTTTTGCCGTTCGATCTGCGCCTTGATCTTTTCCGCCGGGTACTCACGGCTCGAATTTTCCTCGCCGTCCGTGATGATAACGAACAACACGTTTTCCGCGCGGTAATCATCGGCCGTGTGCATCTGGGCGCTGCTGATTTTCCGGATCGTCCTGCCGATGGCATCCAGAAGCGCGGTCGAACCGCCGACACGATAATCCTTTTCGGTGATGGGGCTGACCGCCCTGATGTCGATACGGTCATGGAGCAATTCATAGCTGTTGTCGAACAGCACGGTCGTGATATTGCACTCGCCATCGACCGCCTGCTGCCTGGCGAGCATGGAATTGAACCCGCCGATCGTGTCGGTTTCCAAACCGGCCATGGAACCGCTTTTGTCCAGAATGAACACCAGCTCTGTCAAACCTTTTTTCATTGCCATATCCTCCTCACGTATTTGTATGACGTAAGGATAGCAATTCCGGCAGGGAAGCCGGTCGCTTTTCAAGCGACATTTCGGGGGGGACCCTTTTCGATGTTCACCCACCCAGCAGCGGCTGATCGTATTTGAAAAGCACCTCGTTGATCTCAAAAATATCGTACTTCCCCATGACAATGAAATATTCAACGATCACATCGAATTTCCGGCTGCGGGACAGGGCATAGCCCGCACGCTCCAGCAGCCCATCCGTTTCGTCGAGCGACAGCTCCAAGGCCACCGCAAGGGCAAGGACCGTGCGCTTGCTCGGCGTATACTCCTTTTTGGTCCTGATTTTCGAAAAAAGCTTCCGGTCAAGATTGGCGCGCTTGTACACTTCCATATCCGTCCTGCCCCTGGCATCGATCAGCCGCAGGAGCGTGGCTGAGAAAGGCTCGTCCAGGTTTCCTACCAGATCGTCGATGCGGTCCGAAACGATCGGAACCGGCCCTGGCGATTGCTCGTCGATGTAATATTGAATCGATGCTTCCATGTCTTCGGTCGCGGCATTCGGCAGCTCATACCCGGTGATCCTGCGCTCCGCGACGTAATGATCGTCAAGGTAGCGCTCGACCTCACCGGCAAGCGGCCCGCTCAACGTAAACGCAGCCTTATCCCATATGCAGAGATATACATCCAGCTCATGGTCCTGGAGAAAATCCCGGATCGCTCCCGCGGCAACGCGCAGGGCCTCGTCTTTCGGAAAACCGTAGATGCCGCTCGAAATCAGCGGAAAAGCAATGCTTTTGCATTGATTCTCTTCCGCCCGTATCAACGAGTTGATGTAGCACAAGCGAAGCTGTTCCGCCTCGCCGCTTTTGCCATCGCGGTATACGGGTCCCGCGGTATGGATGACATGCCTGGCGGGCAGCCCGAACCCCGGCGTAATGACCGCATCCCCCGTCCGGATCGGCGCGAGCCTGTCGCATGCGGCCTGCAATTCAACCTCGCCCGCCGCCCGGAAGATCGCCCCGCACACGCCGCCGCCCATCGCCAGCCCGGTGTTCGCGGCATTGACGATGGCGTCCGTTTTCATTTTCGTGATAACCTTCCGGACTATGGTAAAAGGCATGCGCGCACCTCCGATGTCTTCTTGGCATTGAATGGTTCCTTAATAGGTTGAAAAAGCATAAGCGGATCTCATTCCCGCACAAGGCGAAGACCGTCAGTTCAAAACGGGATTTGCATTAATGATTCAAATCTTCCCTATCGGTACCGCGGGCTCGATTCTCCATCCAGCTGGAACTTCTGCCGCAATCTTCTTCAGTTTCGCCATGCCGATCGACCTTGTTCCGTTTGACGAAATTTTCCTGCAGGCATTCCAGACCGGAGAACCCGGTCCGTTATACACTTCCCATGAGTCACCGGTATGATGATCCAGCCACAGCACAATAAGATGATCCGGTTCGCTGCGTAAGGCAATACCGTGGTTTCCCTGGGTAATCTTGATTTGCACATGCCGGCCATCCGGGGAAATGGCATCGTGCTTATCTGCTGAGGAGGGTAGCAGCTCTAAACTGTAAAAATAAGCGGCAATAACTTCTCCGATACTTCCAAGCAGATGACCGTCCGGTGTGAATTTTCGGCCGGGAAAATCATTTTCCAATTCAGAGGATATAACGAATATTTCTTTTACTCTTTGTCTGGCGCGATCAATTTTACTTGTCGGATCCGTCATGAAATCACCTGCCTGATATTTCACTTCCTTGGAACATCCGTACCATAGCCTGCCGTGATCTGAAAGCATATATTTAGAAAATCTATCGTCTGAAATGTCAACACCGTCATATGGTCATTCTATATCCTCCAGTCCGGTGTCATTGCCCATAAAGCTTCACAAATCCCACCGCAGTCGTAAATCAAGTAATATCTCCTGAAATCCGTAATGTTCATATAAGCATGCAGCATGAATTTCCCTCCTCTCTTGAGGAAAACCCCGTAGCGAAGTCCATCGGTAACGATCAAACGGTCACAGTTAATTTTACCCTTTGCATATTTACATGCCTGAGAATAGGCAGTCAAACAGGATCGGTCTTTCTTTTTTGCTTCGAGAACAGCAATCAAGGTTTCATTTGACCTTTTTACTCGATTAAAAAATGCAATATCAACATGATTCCATTCAATTGCCATATTCGCAGGCGTCCAGCCCAAAGCTTTTAACAAAGGAATAATCAAATAGCCTATCGTTTCAAACTCCGATGCATGACCATTGGACTTATACCATTCGGCAATTTTCTGCAACTCATGGATCACAGAAACCATGCACTCAATCTCGCTCTCTGAAGCGCCCTTTACCGAAAAGCACTCCTTAATATCGTCTATTTTTAATTTACAATTCGGGTCATCAGGAGGTAAATTCGGCACGGTGTATTTTTGATCAAAATCAAGTCCGAGGCTCTCGATCCATTGAATCACTTCGGTGTTTATGAGCCGGAGCGTTGTTCCTTGTTTTATCACATTTGTGTCAAATTCACGCAAAGTTTTGAAATTCCCATCATCATCTTTATCGGCAAAAGCAAGCCACTTTACTCTCCTTACATGCCGGATATCCCAACCATCCACATCTGCAAAAAGATCACTCCAAAGATATTCACCGATGATAACTCCTACGGCATAAACCCTTTTCAATCCGATTTTAAGAACAACGATATCCCCCTCCTTCATGGCAAAACAGAATCTTTTTCGATCCGCAATCGCCTTTTTAGAAACTCCATCTTTGCGCAGGATTTTAATTGTCTCATCATTCAAAGGACCGGCATATCCAGGACCATTCAGTATGACTGAAAACTGTAAACATATGTTGATATAGTTGCGATTTCCGTTTCCCCCGCCCTGCTGCCAATAATGTCTTTTCTCTGAATTATTCATGTGCTGCCTCGATCCCGCCCTGCTCCAGTAAGCAGAGAATTTGGATATAAGATAGGCCGACTTTCATCCGGTAAATTCCTATGATAAATATCCAGGTGAATATCCATTTCCTTTCAATTCCAATGTACAGCTTCTTCTTTTATAATCGGTACAAAGCCGCGGCAATTCGGGAAATTCGGGCAGCCGTAGAACTCACTTCCGGCATTTGCACCTTTCGCTGCTTTCCGGCGAACCATGACCGCCCCGCATTTTGGGCACAGCACCGGATCATTCCCTTCAGCAGCCTTTTCGACAACCGGCTTCTCTTCGGCAACGTCAGCCACTCCAAGCTGCTCGCGGAATTTGGCCGTATAGTCGACAGTCATTGGTTTATGGATTCCGAGAAAGTAATTCGCAAGGTATTCCATCGTTTTTTCGGATGATGTGACTGCATTCGGATCAGCATCCGCTTCCCGGATATACGCTGTAAGCTGGTCGGCACGAATGACCTTGCTTTTGATCTCCTTTTTCGCGTATTTGGCATTCAAAATCGTCTTGGGGTTTGCCAGGACGACAATCGACCGGTAGCTGTTGTCAAACGCATTATCAAACAGAGCCTTTGTCAGCATATTGCCTTTTTCGGCCATGCGGATCTGCTTGATCAGATCCAGATGACGCCTATTCTGTGTGATCGGAGAGTACAATCCTTCTTTTCGGGTGTGGCGGCCGAATGTCACGGTGCGGATAAAGTCGCCCGCACTCGTTATCTCGATGTTGCCGTAGAGATTCTTGCATTCAATGACAAACTGATGCTTCCTCGTGATGATCAGAAAATCGATCTGAGCGGTCAACCCGCCATACTCCAGATACAAGTCATGCAGAACAAACATCGGGATATGGCTGTTTTTCAATTCGTATTTGATGGTATTCTCGCCGTAGATGCCCGCCTCAACGAGCTTGATTTCCTGATCGATCCGCTCGGCAAGCTGGCCCGACGCGGTTTTGGCGAGTTCCTGCAATGCGGAAAGCTGCATCATGGCACTGCTGTCTTCTTTGAGAAAGATCGGTTCCTTGATTTTGTCAAAAAGCCCCATATCATTCACCCTCATCTCATGCTGCTGCGCGGTATTGATTGCCCATTCCTGGTCTACAAGCTCATTGACTATATTTTACCGTAGTACAACGACGATTGGAAGTGACAGGGATTTACGTAGAAATTATGTATGAAATTATCTGTGGTCACGTAATATGTTAATAAGTAATGATTACGAACGATTGTAATAGTCCTTCCAATTCAGTATAATCCTACTTATAGAACATTTTTCATGCATGTCTCATATGCAAACACGGGGCTATTTTATGGCTTTGGATGAAGGAAAAATCAAGGCTATTCTGTCAAAATATCCTGGCGGTCTAAAGGCTACGCAAATCGCATCGCTTATCGGTGTTGATCGTAGCGAAGTAAATAGTATTCTCTACAGAAACCGTTCTGTTTTTTATATAAGCAATGACTATACATGGAAATTAATTAGCAATGTTTCTTCACAGAAAATAACAAGACCAACTGAAATCAGACCAAACCGGAAGGAGCATGATACAATTGAACCTGCCGTGAATACTACGGCTAAAACTAGTAATATGATCTGCCCAAAATGCGGATCTGTCATGATACTTCGCACTGCTAAAACAGGAGAAAATGCTGGTCATAATTTTTGGGGATGTAGCAACTATCCGCGATGCAAAGCAATTGTAAATATTGAAGCAGACGGCAAAGAAGTTATAATGCAACCGCAGACAAGGGTCGAGGTGAATCCAAGTAAATTCTATTCTAGTCCATTAGTTCATATGAAAGACATGCAAACATTCCAGTCGGTTGCTGTCGATATGTCCATCCTTTCTCATGTAAGAAACAGATTAATCGATGCTCCTACTGTTTTAAATCTTTCAAGATTTAGATTGGATTATTCGGAATCACTTTACAGCCTCACGAATGAGCAAAGAAGTGTTTGCGCACTTGTTTTACGTATTCTATGCCGTGGCTCCATAACAATCAATTCAAGAAATGTTGAAGAAGAAATCAACAGAATATTTCATAGAGATGACATTAACACCGAACAGTTATTACTGAAACAAATCGCTTGCGATATTGATTTTCCTGTGTCAACCGACAGCAGAAGAGAAAGCGCGTTTATAAACGATTTTTTACTTCCGCTTCTTGGCGATAACTGGGCAAGCCATGTTAGCACACAAGTTCATATATCTTCCCTGCTTCCTAAAAACGAAGGTGTATCTGAATCATCACAGCGCGTTGATTTTTTAGTTTCGATAAATAGCAAGGAAATAATTATTGAACTAGATGGGCAGGAACATGAGCTTCACCGTGCTAAAGACATGGAGCGTGATGTTCTACTGAAACGGTATGGGTATGAAGTGATCAGACTGAGCAACCAGGAAATTGATCAGGAACCCGAAAACGTTACAATAAAATTGATGAAGTTTTTTGGAGATGAGGATGTTCCAAAATCCGAAATTCTCTGCAGTAAAGCTGATATGGCTACAAAGCTTGTTCATCAAATTCAAATAGCTATTGCTTCTTCTCTTTTCAGAGGTGTATTTGCTGCCAATGCAGGTATCAAATTCGTCAGTTATACAAATTCATTTTCGCCAAGTGAATTTAATAGAATCAGTGAAATTGCGGTTTATGATTTGAAAAAGTTATTTGATCATTTCTGTACGATTTACGGGGTTGATCAATTTTATAATTGCACCGTTTCAAAGAAAGGAACAAGCGTTATTGGAATAGGCTACATTGACACCACATATGCATCTACTGTCATCATTAGCGATATAAGCTTTTCGCGTCAAATATCAAATATGACTCCCCCGGTCGATTTTCTTGAGATGAATACATGGAATCAGGAGGTTCTTTTATACTTCCTGGAATATATATTTCGATTTAAATCATTTAAAGAAGGTCAACAAGAAGGAATAGAGAGAATCCTGGGTAGAAAAGATTCTATTATCCTATTACCCACAGGCAGCGGGAAATCACTGATTTATCAGCTTTCTTCATTTATCATACCTGGAAAAATAATTGTCATATCTCCTTTGGTTTCTCTCATGCAGGATCAGATCGATAATTTATTCTTCCAGGGGGTCGACTGTGTCAATGCAATATATAGCGGGAATAATATGTCCACTCAAGATACTCTTTTTAGCGATCCGAGAGAAACACTGACCTATATTTCCCCAGAACGTCTCCAGGTTAAATCGTTCCGAGACAATATTGATAATTTGCTAATTAACAATTGCGTTTTTGCTATAGCTGTTGATGAAGCACATTGTGTTTCTGAATGGGGGCATGATTTTCGAACAGCATATTTAAATATTGGTAGAACATCACGAGCTGTATTCCAGAAAAACGGACGAGTACCAACCATTGTTGCTTTAACAGGTACAGCTTCAACCTCTGTGCTTAAGGATGTTCAACGAGAGTTCAATATTCATGATTATGACGCAATAATCACACCTGAAACATTTGACCGTAAAGAACTGAAATTTCATGTGTTTAAGTCTTCCAGCGATGCCAAGCAAAGGCAATTGGATACGATCATCGGTGAATATATACCATCTAAGTTTCAGCAAAATTCTGAACGATTTTTCTTGCTTAACAATGACAACTCGAATGGCGGTATTATTTTTTGTCCTCATGTTGATGGAGAGTTCGGGGTTCAAAAAGTTAGCACACAGCTAAGAACAACTGCTGCGCATGACTATTATTCCGGGGGAGCTCCAAAATCATTTCACGGGAACTGGGATGTTGAGAAACGAAGAATTTCATCTGCATTTAAAAGCAATCGCCTCAATCTTCTTGTAGCGACAAAAGCATTCGGCATGGGGATTGATAAACCTAATGTTCGTTTCACTGTGCATTATTGCATACCTTCATCGATTGAATCCTTTTATCAGGAAGCCGGACGCGCGGGACGTGATGGTAAGGAAGCATGGTGTGTAATATTGTTATCTTGTGATAATGAGACCCTGAATGAAAAATTACTTGATCCTTCTACTAGCGTTGAGGAAGTTGCAAATTATATTGACAAGCAAAATATCGAAAACAGAGACGACATATCCAGAGTACTATATTTCCATGTCAATTCATTTAAAGGTGTTGAATTTGAATATAACAGAGTACATGAAATTGCGTCGATTTTGTTCAGAAATGGAGAGCTATCGAACCATGTTGTTATTATAAAATGTAGCAGTAACGATAAAGAGAATAACTCACTTGGAAACATTCAAAAAGCTTTGCAACGCTTGCTTGTTCTTGGAGTGATTTCTGATTATACTGTTGATTATTCGTCAAAAGAAGTGCATGTTAAACCCGGAAAATGCGATTTTACTAGAATTGCCTTGAATTATGCAGAATATGTCAGAGGGTATAATGAGGGAAGAGTTGTCACAGAGCTGGCTCGTATCAATAGCGCCATGAATGCCATTCGAGATGATGATGATAATTACATGGTTAAGCGTGTGGTTAATGCTGCAAAGGTACTGATTGAGTTTATTTATGACACGATCGAGAAAGGACGCCGCAGGGGATTGCGGGAAATGGTCAAGGTCGCAGAGTCAGCACTCACATCCAAAAACCAAGATCATGAAGTCCGGCTGCGAGTTATTCGTTATTTTGAGTCGACATATTCAATTGAAATCAATTCCGTTATTGATAGTCACGACCTTGGCTTTGATAGAATCCCAATTATTCTTGATGGTTCTGAAAACGAGGTAGGTGAACGAGTTGGCGGTGTTCGTTCTGCAAACGAAGCAATGGGACTGCGCGGGCAGGTTTCAAGATTTTTGGAATCAACTCCTGATCATCCGGGACTGCTTGCTCTCCGGGCGCTGTCCGAATTGTATTGTAAGGATTATGATAAAAAATCTATTGAGATCGATTTTTCCGCATTTATTGAATTTGCACTCAATCGGTATTCATGCTCTCAAAAACGCTTGATAGAGTTTATGCTTTACTTCATGAAGAAGGCGATCGAGCGTGATCCAGATATTGGTTTCATTCTTTTTGAAAAGTCAACGAGATTCGTTGATACACAAACCTTATTTTCCAGGTTTTTATCATCAAATGACTTTACAGAGGAACAGAAGATAATACCGGCAATATTATATTTCAGTGAAAAGGCCACTGAAGTACTAAACAGAATCAGCAGTATGAAGGGAGAAAGTCAATGATGGATACGGATTTTAAGAGCTTGAAATCTCGGATAGAAGAATTGATAGAGAATACGGATAAAGTTGGAAAGGAGGCAGCATCGTTTTCTGTTGCCAAGTCCGAATTAGTATCAATCGCACAGGACTTACACAAAATAAGCAGCGATCTTTCTACTGCGATCCATGCTGCGGAAAAAGTGCTTGAACAAGTAGAAACAGTAGCAGTGTCTTCAACTATCGAATCCATGAAGAATTCTGCTGAAAATTTTACAAAAACAGGGGAAAAACTCCTGTCAACACTCAACAGCAAAATCGAAGAATCAACGAAGGTGCTGCAGCACAAGTCCGATGCATTATCTTCCGACTTGCGAAAGAAGATGTTCATTATAGGGGGAATTGCTATTCTTATTGCAATTATTGCATTGATTTGTTCGTTGATATAGGCAATAATTTATAGTATTCGGCGGATATTTGGATACTGCATCCATTGACAGGATTATATCTTTTAAGCATTATAATCATTCTATGTATAGATGTCCGAAGCATCGTTCATCGCTCGATGCTCATGATATCGTAAATGAAAAGACATCCTAAGTGTTTGCTTCAAGATAACGTATACTAAATTTCGCACTTTGAAAAAATAAAAGACACGGAAGTTCTCGCTTGGTAAAATGTTAATAACGACAAAAACTTTTTATCAAGAGAAGGAGAACAGGATTAAGTCCATATAATTGGTGTAAATTGAAGAATAAAAAATGAGCCACGAGCT
>CAZDPQ010000094.1:0-10135 GCA_964507305.1 uncultured Oscillospiraceae bacterium | reverse complement strand
TTCGCATAGATATCCGCAAGGAAATTCTCATACAGTCTGGATTGCGCGCCTGTGGTCCCCTCGCTGCCGATCTCGTCATTGTCGGTCAGGACGCAGACGGCGGTCTTCGCGGGCTTCTCCTGGTCTGTCACCGCCGCGAGCGCCGTGAACGCGCATACGCGGTCGTCCTGGCCGTACGCGCCGATAAACGACCGGTCAAGCCCGACGTCTTTCGCCCGGTATGCCGGGACGATCTCCAGTTCGGCGCTGACCAGATTTTTCTCCGTAATGCCGTACCGGTCATACAGGAGCTTGAGGATCGCCAGCTTGTACCGCTGGGAGATGTCCTTATCATCGAAAGGCATGCCGCCGATCAGAATGTTCAGGTCTTCACCCTTGATGACTTCCGTCGCTTTTTTCGACATCTGCTCCTGTCCGAGGTGCGGAAGCAGGTCCGTTACCGTCAGGACCGGGTCGTCATCTTTTTCACCGATGCATATCGTAACGGCCGAACCGTCGTCCCGGATGACGACGCCGTGGATCGCCAGCGGGATCGAAACCCACTGGTACTTCTTGATCCCGCCGTAATAGTGCGTCTTGAGGAAAACCATTTCATTTTCCTCATACACGGGGCAGGGCTTCAGATCGAGCCGGGGGGAATCGATGTGCGCCCCGACAAGGTTGAATCCTTCCGATGCGGGCTTTCTGCCGATCACGGCCGCCATGAAGCCCTTCCCTTTGATCGATCGGTAGACCTTCATCCCGGCTTTCAGGATCTTCTGCGTGTCGATGTCCGTAAATCCGAGTTCCTCGCAGCTCTCGACCGCGGTGATCACGCATTCGCGTTCGGTCTTGCCGAGATCCAGAAATTTCGCGTACTCTTCGCAGAATTCGAATGCCGCGGCCTTGTCATCGTCGCCTGCGGTCTCCCAAATGTTCTTGTATGTCGCGAAAAGCTGATCCTTGAGCTTTTCGGCTTCCTTCTTCGCCTTGGTCCTGCCCTTTGCCGGCATCTTTTGCTCTTCGTTCAAGCTGATGTTTTTCTCTTCCATACTTCCCCCGTCCCTGCCTCGTATTTACTATTCATATAGCTTCAAAGATTCGTTTCCATTTTTGTCACTCAACAATTATAATACAGATAAGCCGGATTTGTAAAACGTTGGATCCGGCGAAGGAGCGGGACATGTTTGCGGATATGCATATCCATACGGCGGGATTCTCCGGCGACGCGCAGTTGCTTTCCTCGGAGCTCGCGAAGGCTGCCGGGGAGCATCCCGGCGTTCTGTTCTGCACCGCCGAGCATTACGATTATGATTACCCGGAGCCGCACCGCCAGCTGATCTGCGACATCGACCGGTATAGCAGCGAACATGCCGGAGCGAAAGCCTGTTACGAAGATGCATTTTCCAGCCGGTACCCGATCCTTTTCGGCATCGAATACGGATACCAGAACCATTTGGCAGATTATTATGATAATTTTTCGTCGCTCTTCCCTTTCGACTGTGTGATCGGCTCGGTCCATATGATCGGAGATGACAACACGGATCCGTACTATTACCGCGAGGTTTTCCTCGAAGAAAAGGCCATTGTCTATAGGAAATATCTCGAAGGGATCGCCGGGATGCTCAGAGACTGCCGGGGATTCGACATCGTCGGGCACTATGATTATATATCCAGATATTCGGGTTATCCGGATCCGAAATTCCGGTATCGCGAGTTCCCCGATCTGTTCGACGAGATTTTCCGGCTTGCGGTCGCGGGCGGCCGGGCGATCGAACTCAACACGTCATCTTCCGCTTACCTCAAAGCGAAAGGACACCCGGATTTCATGCCGGATCCGGATATATTCATCCGCTACCGGGAACTCGGCGGCGAGATGGTCTCGTTCGGCTCGGACGCCCACCGCGCTCCGGATCTTCTTCGCCTGTCGGATGAAGCAGCCGCTTTCCTCCGGCGGTGCGGATTCCGCTATCTGACCGGCTTCCGGGAGAGAGAACCGTTTTTTTATGAGATATGACATGGCAGTTCGCCCGATGCGCATAAAAAAGCCCGCCTGTGCGGCGGGCTTCGTCCTGGTGAGTTATCGGAGGCTCGAACTCCGGACCCCTTGATTAAAAGTCAAGTGCTCTACCAACTGAGCTAATAACTCGTGGCTGGGATGGCAGGATTTGAACCTACGAGTGCGGGAGTCAAAGTCCCGTGCCTTACCGCTTGGCGACATCCCAACAAAAGTGCTGCGGCGACTCCCTAAGAAATGTTGGGGTGGGATACGAGATTCGAACCCGTGATCTCCAGTGCCACAAACTGGCGCTTTAACCGGCTAAGCTAATCCCACCGCGGTGCTGTGCCTTGTCCTCGCAAGTACATAGGAATTATACTGATGAGCATCTTCTTTGTCAATAGCAGTGATCGCCGGGTACAGAGACGGTACAGAGACGGTACGGAGGCGGGGGCGATGATGGCGATGACCGCCGGTCAGGCGTCTTTTTTCCCGGCCGCTTGACGTTCCGTGCCAGGCGCGCGCTGCGGAATGATGCGCTGTTATGACATGCCGCGGTTGACTTCAGGAACCGATATCTCTATGATGGGTTTGTGGATCGATCCGACCGCAGTCTCCCGCCCAGCCGGGTCATCCTGCGGCCGCGTTTTCGGAGGCTCGCGATGGAATACGATTTTGACATGCCGGTCCCAAGGGCCGGTACGGATTGCATCAAGTATGATTTCAACGAACGGTTCGGCAAACCCCCGGATATCCTTCCCTTGTGGGTCGCGGACATGGATTTCCGGACCGCTCCCGCTGTGACCGAGGCGATCGCCCGGCGGTGCGCGCACGGGATTTTCGGCTACTCGGACACCCGTTCCGATTACGACGACATCCTGCACGGATGGTTCCAAAGGCAATTCGGCTGGGATACCGATCCATCCTGGCTCGTCAAGATGCCTGGAGTCGTTTGTGCCCTCAGCACCGCGATCCGGGCGCTAACGGAGCCGGGCGACGCCATCCTGATCCAGGAGCCCGTTTACCACCCTTTCCGCGGTTCCGTGGAGAAAAACGGGCGCACGCTCGTCGTCAGCCCTCTTGTTTTTTCGGATGGCGTTTACCGCATGGATTTCGAGGACATGGAGTCGAAAATCGCGCGAAACAACGTCCGGATGTTCATTCTCTGCAGCCCTCACAATCCCGTCGGACGGGTCTGGGAGCGCGCCGAGCTCGAGAGGGCCGGCGAGATCTGCCTGGCGCACGGTGTTACGGTGATTTCAGATGAGATCCATGCCGATTTCGTCTATCCGGGACACAGGCATACGGTTTTCGCCGGTATCCGCGATGATTTTGCGCGGATCGCCGTGACCTGCACTTCTCCATCGAAAACGTTCAATCTCGCGGGACTCCATCTATCCAATATTTTCATCGCTGATGAATCGATGAGGCGGCGGTATGTCGGTGAAATCGCGAAGGCAGGGCTCGGGAATCCCGGCATTTTCGGCATCGTCGCATGCAAAGCCGCGTATTCCGACGGCGATGAATGGCTTGCACAGCTTCGGGAATATCTGTACGGCAATCTATGCTTTCTCAGGGATTTTCTGTCCGCGAACCTTCCCGGGATCAGGCTGGCTGAGCCGCAGGGCACGTATCTCGCCTGGCTCGATTTCCGTTCCCTGGGACTCGGCGACGCCGAACTGGACGATTTCCTTGTCCACAAAGCCCGGATCTGGCTGGACGGCGGCCACCGGTTCGGAACGGGCGGAAGCGGTTTCCAGCGCGTCAACATCGCCTGTCCCAGGGCGACACTCGGGGAAGCGATGCAGCGCCTAGCAGCCGCTGTCGCTTCCATGCGCGGCGATGTTGCGGGAATGCAAGCAGAAATCGTCTGAAAACCGATGAAAATATGGAAAAATGCCGAAGCCGGAAACATTGAAGAGGGTTACGATCCATGGTATTATTTTACCGATCAGATTTCTTAATGGAGGGTAGTTATGGCTAAGTTGGTTGGTAACGCGATTTTCGGACAATCCGGCGGTCCGACGGCTGTGATCAATGCAAGCGCGGCGGGCGTTTTCACCGAAGCGCTGAAGCAGGCCGGTGTGATCCGCAAGGTGTACGGGGCTGCGCACGGCATCAAGGGCATCCTGGGTGAAGAGATCTTCGACATCGGCCAGGAAGATCCGTATGAGCTGGAGCTTTTGAAGACCACTCCTTCCTCCGCTCTCGGCTCCTGCCGGTACAAGCTCAAGGATCCCTCGGAGGATGAGACGGATTACCGCAGGATCGTCGAGGTATTCAAGAAATACGACATCCGCTATTTTTTCTACAATGGCGGCAACGATTCGATGGACACCTGCAACAAGATTTCAAAATACATGCAGAAGGCGGACTGGGAATGCCGCGTTATGGGCGTACCCAAGACGATCGACAATGACCTGTTCGGCACGGACCACTGCCCCGGGTTCGCCTCTGCGGCGAAATACATCGCCACCTCCGTCATGGAGGTCTATCTCGACGCGCGGGTGTATGACACATCCATGGTGACCGTCATCGAGCTGATGGGCCGCAACGCCGGCTGGCTGACGGCATCGACCGCCATCGCTTCTTCCAGAGGCCTCGGCCCGGACCTGATCTATCTGCCCGAGCTTCCGTTCGATCTGGACAAGATGCTGGAAGATGTCAGGACGATCTACGCGAAAGAGAAAAAATGCATCGTTGCCGTATCGGAGGGTGTCAAGTCTTCCGACGGCAGGTATATCCCCGAGCTTGTCGGATCCGTGTCGAGGGACGCATTCGGACACGCACAGCTCGGCGGCGCCGCGTCGGTCCTTGCGAATTACATCAAGGACAAGCTCGGCTGCAAGGTCCGCGGGATCGAGCTTTCCCTGCTGCAGCGCTGTGCTGCGCACTGGGCTTCCCGGAGGGATGTCGATGAGTCGTTCCTGGCCGGCCAGACCGCGGTCCGCTGCGCGGTCGACGGGATGACGGATTACATGGTGGGTTTCAGCAGGCCCGAAAACGGCCCTTACAAGTGTGAGATCAAGCTGATCCCTCTCAAGGATGTCGCCAATGCGGAGCGCGTGATCCCGAGGGAGTGGATCAACGAAGAGGGCAACGGTCTTCTCACCCCCTTCCTGGACTATGTCCTCCCGCTCATCGAGGGCGAATCCCATCCGCCGGTCGAAAACGGTGTGCCCCGGTTCGCGAAGCTCCGCAAAGTGCGGATCTGAATGTCTCTGTCGTTCTGTCACCCCATCATCAAAAAGGCGGCCCGTATGGCCGCCTTTTTCATTTCGTCACTTTTTCTTTTTAATCGGCGCTTTCCGGACCGCCGGCATCCTGCGCTTCAGGACTTCCGGGCTTGCCACCGAATACCCGAAAAAACCGATCGGGCCGTCCAGGGTGAAGTATTCGCCATGGGAATATGCAACCAGACCCGCATCGTTGATCCGGATCTTCCCTTTCGGGTCATACAGCTCTTCCGCAACGGATACGGCAACAATGTCCGCAATGAAAAGGTCGTGCGATCCAAGCTCGATGATATTCCGGACCTTACAGGATATCGATACGGGGCTCTCCGCGATGGCGCGCGCATGGTCAAGTCCTTCCGCCTTCACCGTGGTCAGGCCGCAGACAGCGAATTTATCCGCATCCCGCCCGGATTTGACACCGCAGTAGTCGCATGCGGACAGCAGGCCGCGGTGGACCAGGTTGACGACGAATTCGCCGGTCTGGACGATCTGCGTGTGGGAAAATCGTGATTTACGGATCGAGACGGAAAGCATCGGCGGATCGGAATTGACCGTCCCCGTCCACGCGACCGTGATGATATTGTCCTTGTCATATCCTTCTGCGGATCCCCGGCAGGATATCATGACGACGGGAACGGGATTCAGGAACGTCGAAGGGGTGACGTCTTTTTTAGCATACTTTTTCAGCATCGTGTCTCTCCTTTCGGGCAGGTCTTGTGCATGGACGGTACGGGGCGGCAAGCTCCGCCATCCGTCCGCGGGTCAAAAGTGGGTCATCTCATGGGTCAGAAGAAAGTCTTTGATATCCAGTCCACCCGCGAATCCGCGGAGCTTTCCGTCTTTGCCGATGATCCGGTGGCACGGGATGAGGATCATCACGGGATTGCGGGACAAAGCGGTGCCTACGGCCCTTGACAGGACGGAGGGATTCTCCATGTGCCTCGCGCGTCCAAGCTGCAGGGACAGGTCTTCGTAGGAAGACGTCTGGCCATACGGCACCTTTGACGCCGCGCGCCATACCGTTTTCTGAAAATCCGACGCTCCGGATACTTCGAGATCGAGATCGAACGATTTGCGGGTGCCTTTGAAATATTCTTCCAGTTCGCGGAGGGCCTTCCGTGTGTACGGATAGGCTTCCGGCCCCGCACAGCCCTCCGGCGTGCCGCCGGTCTCTCCGGGAAGAAACTGAGCGGGATCCGCGAGATGCTCCGGGAGCGGATCGCCGCGGTGGAGTACGTCAACGGAGAAAACAGCCGCGCCGGTGGTCCTGATGATCAGATATTCATCCAGGATCGGAAGGATCCCGCTGCCGTACCGCTCGAATTCACCGGCAGTCATCGAAAAAAGCGTAGAATCCGCATAGGTTTCGCTGCGCAGAGTGTGTTCCCGGAGGACTCCGTCTTCCCTGTACCGGAATCCTGCCAGCACTTCCCGGAGCGTCTGCAGTCTGTCATCCGCCGTGAACATGACCTTACGCAATTTTCGGCGGAAAAACAGCTCGTAATTCAGAAAAGATACCAGTTCCTCAAACAGGAGCCGCTCCGGACCACGGTCGGGGCTAAAGCCGGAATGCGCGGCCCCGGAGATGAAATCATCGGGAACGAAAATGTCCACGGCGGCCTGGCCGGCATCGCGGGGAAGCGCCGAAACGACGGCAAGGATAAAGGTGCTGCCGTCATGGACAAGATAACATGCGGTGAAAGGATCCCGCAGCCCGGGTCTGTCCAGAAAAATCCTGAACCGGTGCATGCCTTCTTCTCCGAGGCAGGCGGAAAGGACCGCTGCCCTGCGCAGCTTCGGATACGAAAGGATCGAAGCGGACATATCATCCTCCCGCCAGCTGATCGGCGGCCTCCCTCTGGATGGAAGGCATCTCCTGCTTGAGCGATTGGCTCCCGAACAGGATCTCCATAAAATATTGGTCATACAGGCTGTCGAAAACATCGGCAACCTTGTAAGCGGCATCCCCGTCGACCGTGTGCGAGTTCCCCATGTTCGGCCGCAGCTTCATCAGTTCGTCGCCCTGAAGCTGAGGTGCGACAAGGCTGTCCCAGATCTCCTGGCGGCTGAGTGGCGGAAGATACCCTTCGCTGATATTATACCGTGAACGGAACAGAAGTGCATCATCATCCAGAGAAATATAGACCGCGAGGCGTACCGCGTCCTTCAGCAAAGCGCTTTTTGCGTTGACCGCGATCCCGTAGACCGTAAGCGGCAGGCTGATGCGGTCCACGACGGGCAGCGGGTAGCGTTCGATCTTGCCATAATCATTCCAAAGGGTGAGCCGGTCCGAATCGTCGATCCAGAAAGCGATCCTGTTCGTTTCGCGCGGATCGCCGTTCCCGTACAGATTGGTCTTCTGCGCAGCGGTGAGAGTGTCAACGGAGGACTTCTCCCCCGCAAATTGCCGGAGCAGTGTGACTGCTTCGGCAAATGCCGTGTTTTCAAAATCGAATGAATGGCCGTTCCAGGCATAACCGGATGGAAACGGACTGATCGCGCTTGGAAGGAATGCCAGCAGATCGTTGAATCCCATGAATCCGTAGATCCCGCTGACGGGATCCGTGATTTGCTTTGACAGCGACCGGACGGTCTGCAGGCTGACAGGCGACCGGAGGGCCGAGGAATCTTTCAGAGGCGATCCATCGAACAGCGTCCTGTCCGCATACAGCATTTTGACGGAAGCATACAGTGGGACCGTATAGAGCGGTTTTTCTGCGATGTTCTTGCTGATCATGGTGGGATAGACACTCGAGGGGGTAATGTATTTCTCCGTGTACATGACATTGAGCGCTGCCGGTTCGACTTCCCCGGCCTTCAGGACGCTCGGGTCGCTCACAAGAAAAATATCCGGCAGGTTGTTGGCCGAGTTCAGGATCCGGACGTCCGTGACGGTCAGGCCGCGGCTGCCGGTGATCTGAAGCACCGTATTCAGGCCGACATTATAGAACTCGAGCGTTTTCAGCGGAATGGTAAGGCCGTTCAGGCTCGTCTGCGTGTTCCGGAAAAGACCGGCGCTTTCACCGACATACATGTACGCGAGGTATTGGAGGCATTCCGCGGAAAGCGGAAGAGCGATCCGGAGCGTGCCGGAGGAGATGCCGTCATCCTCCCCGGATGCCGAGGACGAAACGGCCGAGGAATTGTCCCGGATATATGAAATGGCCGGGAAATCCGTGACCCGGTAAGGGCCACACCCGGCCGCAAGGTAGGATACTGCAATGATCAATGCCAAAACGGATATGGCCGGGAGAAATTTTCTCATCCGATGATTCATTTCAGTCTCCATACGCTGATGATAGGAGATTGGAGCCGATGGTGGGAATCGAACCCACGGCCTATTCATTACGAGTGAATTGCTCTACCTCTGAGCCACATCGGCATACCGTGTATTTTATAAAACTATTGGACTTTTTGCAACCTGCTTATACAAATATTCTGACGATTTTTTCGCTTCCGCCATGGCTTTTTCCTCATCTATTGTCAAAAGCTCCCGGTTTCGCATGAGCATCCGGCCGTTGACCATGACAGATTCGATGTTTTCGGATCCCATGCTGTAAACGATGGCGGATATCGGGTCTCCGAGCGGTGACATGCCCGGCGTGTCTATGTTGATGACCTGCAGATCCGCGAAAAAGCCTGCTTCGACCTTTCCGCTGCTGTCGAAACCCAGGCCTTTCATTCCATTGATGGTCGCCATCCGGATGATATCCCCGGCGCCGACGGCGGATGCTGTCCTGTGAAGTCCTTTTGCCAGGTAAGCGGCAAGCCGCATGTCGGAAGAAATATTCAGGTTGTTGTTGCTCGCAGGCCCATCGGTGCCGATCGCCGTATTGATCCCGGCATCGATCATTTTCTTGATATCGGCGGTCCCGCTGCCGAGCTTGAGGTTGCTGACCGGATTGTGGACTGCCGTGACATGGTTGCGCGCGAGGATCTCGCGGTCACTGTCGTCAAAAAATACGCAATGGGCCGCGATGGCGGGCACCGAAAACAATCCCGCCTTTTCAAGAAATTCCGGCGGGCGCATCTGGTATTCAACAAGACAGTCCGTCACTTCCTTTTCGGTTTCGCTCACATGGACATGAACGAAAGTCCCGTTCTCGGAAGCAAGCTCCGCCAGTCCGCGATAATAATCCTTACCATAGAGATAGACCGAATGGCACAGCACGCCGCAGCGGATGCGCCCTCCCGCGGATCCGTGGAACCGGTCGAAAATATCCTTGAAATAGGCCTTGTCAATCACCGCGGTCCCCGAAGCGCTGTCCGCATGCCCTCCGTTGATGACCGTGCTGAGCTTGATTCCCGCAGCCGCGGCAGCATCGGCATCCATCGCACCTTCCGCGATCATGTACATATTGGCGCACGCGCCGCTCCCTCCCCGGATCATTTCCGCGATGCCCAGCAGGGTCCCGCTGTTCAGGTCTGCCGGCCGGAGATGGGACTCAAGGGGGAATATCGTGTTGTAAAGCCAGTCGTGCAGCGTCTCGTCATCCGCCCGGTTGCGCATGAGCGTCATGGCAAGATGCGTATGGGCATTGACGAAGCACGGCATCAGGATCCGGTCTTTGCCGTCATAAACATCATGATCCCGGCCATCCAGACTCCGGACGGCTTCTTCAAAGCTGCTGCATACCAGCGTGATTTTCTCTCCGTCCACGGCTACGGATCGGCCGGCATACACGGAAACGCCCGTTTCTTCCGGCGTCACGACCATGATATTTTTGAAAATAAGCGGCTTTCCCATCCTATATCCCTTCTGCTGATTCTTTCCGGTTCAGATTTCCCAGTGCGCGAGGTACCGCTTCTGGTCTTCCGTAAGTCGGTCGATCCGGATCCCGCGGGCTTTCAGCAGGATCCCGGCGACCCGGCTGTCGATTTCATCCGGGACATCGTAGACCCTGACCGCCAGTTCTTCCCG
>CAZDPQ010000093.1:0-10182 GCA_964507305.1 uncultured Oscillospiraceae bacterium | reverse complement strand
CGACGATGTCGAAAACGCCTGCTGCGAATTCGACATCGAGACGCTCCGCCCCACATACCGGCTGCTGATCGGCATTCCCGGCGTCAGCAACGCCTTCGCCATATCATCCAGGCTCGGCCTTCCCGACGAGCTGATCCGGCAGGCGCGCGGCCTTCTGAGCGGCAGGGACCGGGAGTTCGAATCGGTCATCGCGAAGACCGAGAAGGCCCTCAAGGAGGCAGAGTCCGTCCGGGAGCAGGCAGCCGCGGAATACACGCTGGCACAGTCCGCGGGCAGAGAAGCGGCGGCGATCCGGGACGAGCTCGAAGCGAAGAAAAAAGAGATCTTCCTGAAATCCCGCGAGCAGGCGAAGGAATACGCGGATGACGCGTACCTGGAGCTCCAGGAGATCCTCGACGGGGTGCGCGCGTCCATCCGCGAGCGCGATCTGGAGGAAGCGAAAAGCCTGCTCGAGGAGGCCAGGGGACGGATCCGGTCCAAAAAGGATTCCATCGACAGCGAGATTGCCGGCGTGACGCTCGGCCTGTTCCAGCCGGGCAAGCCGCCGGAGATTCTGGAGCCCGGCCGTGTTTATTATTCGGTATCGCTCGGCATATCGGGCATCCTGGCCGACATCAGCGAATCCAAAGGGACCTGCACGCTCGTATGCGGAAGCCGGAGGATCAGCGTGCCGATCGCTTCTCTTCGCACCGCGGAGCGGAAAACACAGGCCAAGGGCAAATCCGGGAGAGGCACGCTTTCGGGGGGCGATTTTTCGATATCGAAAAAAATGCATGCCACGACGGAGATCAAGCTGCTCGGCCTGACGGTCGACGAGGCCTGCGAGACGCTGGACAAATTCATCGACGACTCGGTCCTGGCCGGGATCCGCACGATCCGGATCGTTCACGGCAAAGGCACGGGCGCCCTGCGGAGCGCCGTCGCGTCGATGCTCAAGCGCGACAGGCGGGTGAAGGACTTTCGCCTCGCGGGCTACGGAGAAGGCGACAGCGGCGTGACGATCGCCGAATTGTAGGTCCGGTGGCAGAAAAGCAGACCCATCCCGGCGTCATCACGTCCTGATGAAACGACCGAAGAGCTCATGCCCCTTTTCAATGAAGACACCCGATCCGCGGCAGGTCTTTTCGGAAAAATCCGAAACCGGCGCCGAAAAGCGTCCGTCGGAGGAATAGATCACGAAAGGTACCGGATCGCGCGTATGCGTCCGCAGACTGACCGGGGTCGGATGGTCCGGCATCACGAGGATCCGGAATTCCTCCCCCGACACATCCCTGTGACCCTGCAGGTATTCGAAAACCGGTGCGAGGATTTTTTCGTCGATCAGGCCGATCGACCGGACCTTGTTGTCCAGCTCGCTGCGGTGACCGCACTCGTCGGGCGCCTCGACATGAAGATAGACATAATCCTGTCCGCTGCTGAACTCGCCGATCGCGGCCCTGGCCTTTCCCCCGAAATCCGTATGGATCGTCCCCGTGGCCCCTTCGACCGCGACAGGCCTGAGCCCCGCGCAGATCCCGAGTCCGAAGATCAGGTCGACCGCGGATATGACGGATCCCCGGAGATGATACTCCGATGTGATCTCCGGCAGATCGGGGCGTGTCCCCTGCCCCCAGATCCAGATCGAATTCGCGGGCCGGAGCCCTGCGGCAATCCTGGCGCGGTTGATCGCATGGTCCTTCAGGACATCGAAGCTGCGTTCCATCATGTCGCCGAGAACCCGGTAAACTCCTCCGGATGGAATATAATCCGTGATCGGTCGCGTCAGGATGTCATGCGGCGGGACAAGCTCGCCGTTTTGCGGGCCTCCGTGCCATACAAGGCAGTGCCGGTAGCTGACGCCGGGATAGAAGGTCCTGTCCGCCGAACCGAATTGCCTGCCGATCTCGCGAATGAGGGCCGCCGCTTCCGGCGATGTGATCTCGTCGGACGAATAATCCAGCATGACCTTCGATGCGTAGGGGGTATTCTCCGACAGCGTCACAAGGTTGACGCGGAACGCGACATCGCCCGGCTCCAGCGCGATCCCCATGCTCACTGCTTCAAGCGGCGACCTGCCGGTGTAATAGCGTGCGGGGTCGTAGCCCATGACCGCCATATTGGCGGTGTCGCTGCCGGCCGGAACACCGTCCGGGATCGTCCGCGCAAGCCCCGCATACCCCCGGGAAGCCAGAAAGTCCATGACCGGCTTGCGGGCGGCCTCCATCGGCGTGCGCCCGCCCAGTGCTTCCACGGGCAGGTCCGCCATACCGTCGCATAACAGGATGAAATACTTCATATCCGATCGAATCTCCGGCCGCGAAGGCCTGTCCGGTGCCGCGCCGGCGGAACCGGTCCGCTGAGGTCAATATACTTGTAACACAAATCGCTCCATTAGGCAATCACTGGAAATTGTTTGTAAATGATGTGAAAAGATTGTGTTTGCAGCATAAAAAGAGTGGTATAATGAGTTGCTGAAAGAAAAGATTTCAGAATCGCATTCAAATGCTGATAAGAACATTTGATTATCAAAATATATCCGGGCTTTTCCGGCCATTTTACGGAAAAAAGCCGGGGCGTCCGCGTCCCGGTGCCTGTCCGGACGATTCGGGAGGATGCATTCATGGGCGATGACCGTCAGGGAAGCAGCGGGACGTTTGATTTTCCCGGATTCGGCGGGACGAAAGTTTTCGTTTTTCTGGGAGCCTACGGCAGCGGCAAATCAGAGGTTGCCGTCAACACGGCGCTCGCCCTGTCGGAGCGGGACCGCGGCACCGGCTTCCAGACCGTCCTCGCGGACCTCGACATCATTAATCCATACTATCGGTCATTCGACGCGGCCGCGATCCTTGCTGCGGCCGGGGTCAGGGTCATCGCGTCCTCATATGCGAATACCAATGTCGATGTCCCGGCGGTCCCCGGAGAAGCCTACTCCGTGTTCGACCGCCCGGACATCCGGGCCGTCCTCGACATCGGCGGAGAGGATATGGGCGCGAGGATCGTCTCGGTTCTCCGGGACAGGATCGCAAGCGTTACCCGGCAGATCCTGATGGTCGTCAATGTCAGCAGGCCTTTCACCGCTACGGCTCCGAAGATCGCCGATATGATGCGCGAGCTGGAGGGGGCCGCAGGGATCGCGGTCACCGGGATCGTCAACAACACCAACCTGCTCGGGATGACGGATCCGGCGGATCTGCTGGAGGCCGGGAGCATCCTTGCCGATGTCACGGACAGGACGGGCGTTCCGGTCGTCTTCGCCGCCGGGGACGACGGGCTGTACCCCGCGGCATGGGGGGCGTCGATGCCGGACGGCCTGCCTTTCCTGAGGCTGAGGAGAACCATCCGGTATCCGGAGTGACCGTCCGGCTTTCCGACGGAAGCACCCGGATGTGCAATCCCTGCGGGATCCGCGGATTTTGCACACGAAATATCGGTACATTGCCGCATCCCGCGCGGTTGTATATTCGCGGGCGAATCCTTATAATGGTTTGTTAACGGGAAGCACTGGAAGCTGCGGAGGATAAAATGGCAAAAGTGACATTCAGGGAGGACCGGTGCAAGGGCTGCGGCCTGTGCGTCGGCGTTTGCCCGAAAAAAATCGTCAGGGTGAATGAAAGCGAGCTCAATGCCAAAGGACTTCATCCGGCGGGGGTCGAACGGCAGGATCTTTGCATAGGCTGCGCATTCTGCGCGATCATATGCCCCGATCAGGTCATCGAAGTCGAAAGGTAGGGAACACGGATGAACAAGCGAGTACTGATGAAGGGCAACGAGGTCATCGCCGAGGCAGCCATCCGGGCCGGATGCCGGCACTATTTCGGCTATCCCATCACCCCGCAGACCGAGATCGCGCATTATTTCGCCAAGCGGATGAAAGAGGCCGGCGGCGTCTTTCTGCAGGCGGAGAGCGAGATCGCGGCCATCAACATGACATACGGGGCAGCCGCCGCAGGCGCGCGGGTCATGACTTCATCCTCCAGCCCGGGGATCAGCCTCAAGCAGGAGGGATTTTCCTATATTGCCGGCGCGGAGCTTCCCTGCGTCGTTGTCAATGTGATGCGCTGCGGTCCGGGCCTGGGCGGGATCCTCCCGGCACAGGGAGATTACTTTCAGGCGGTCAAGGGCGGCGGACACGGCGACTACCGCAATCTTGTCCTTGCGCCGTCCGGCGTCCAGGAGCTCTACGAGCTTACGGTCGAAGCGTTCGACCTGGCCGACAAGTACAGGATCCTCGTTCTGATCCTCGCGGACGGGACCACGGGCCAGATGATGGAGCCCGTGCTTTTCCGGGATGAAGAACAGACCGGAGTCCCGGCGAAAGAGTGGGCCGTGGCCGGACGCCGCGGCAGCGCGGACCATCACATGGTCACCTCGATCTACATCCAGCCCGAGGTCCTCGAAGAAGTGAACCGTCGTCTTCAAGCCAAGTACCGTCTGATCGAGCGGGACGAAGTCCGCGTCGAGATGATCGGATGCGAGGATGCCGAGATCATCATCACGGCATTCGGGACCTGTGCCAGGATCGCGAAAAACGTGATCCGCGAAGCCGCGAAGCAGGGGATCCGCGTCGGATTGATCCGGCCTGTCACCTTGTGGCCCTTTCCGTCCGCGGCGGTGTCGGAGGCCGCGGAATACAGCAGCCTGAAGTGTTTTCTGGACCTTGAGCTCAACGCCGGCCAGATGGTCGAGGATGTGAGGCTTGCCGTCAACGGCCGCAAGCCCGTGCATTTCTACGGGAGGATGGGCGGCATGCTTCCGACTCAGGAGGAAGTGCTGGAGCAGATCGTCGGACTTGTCCGATAAGGTCCGCCTTACAGGCGCGGATCATGGCGGATGCCGGAGCATCCGGATCAGGATCGAAAGGGGATCAGGAATGGAAAAAGTGTTTCAAAGGACGAAGGGGCTCACCGATCTGCCGTTTCATTATTGTCCCGGCTGCACGCACGGGATCATCCACAGACTCGTCGCCGAAGTGCTTGAGGAGATGGATGTGCTCGAAACGGCGATCGGAGTGTCTTCGGTCGGCTGCACATACAACAATTATGAGTATTTTTCCTGTGACATGGTGCAGGCGGCCCATGGGAGGGCTCCGGCCGTCGCGACGGGGATCCGGCGGGTGCACCCGGATTCGCTGGTGTTCACGTATCAGGGGGACGGCGACCTGGCCGCGATCGGCACGGCCGAGATCGTCCACGCCGCGGCGCGCGGCGAACGGATCACGACGATTTTCGTGAACAATGCCATCTACGGCATGACATCGGGCCAGATGGCGCCTACCACGCTGCTCGGTCAGGTCACGACCACGACGCCCTTCGGCCGGGACGCGAGGCTGAACGGCTATCCGATCAATGTCAGCGAGATGCTTTCGACGCTGCAGGGCTCTGCCTATATCGAGCGGGTCAGCGTCCATGACATCCGCCACATCCGCGAGGCGAAAAGAGCCATCGCCAAGGCATTCCGGATCCAGCAGGAGGGGCTTGGCTTCACGATGATCGAGGTGCTGTCGACATGCCCGACCAACTGGGGCCTGAGCCCGGTCGAAGCCCTCGGCTGGCTTCAGGAGAACATGATGCCCCAGTATCCGCTGGGAGTGTTTAAGGACAGGGGATCGGAGGCCGGCCATGAGTGAATTTTCATTGATCATTTCCGGGTTCGGCGGACAGGGTGTCCTTTCCGCGGGCCGGATGGCGGCCCTTGCGGCCATGTTCGGCGGCCGGGAGGTTTCCTGGCTTCCGTCCTACGGCCCCGAAATGCGCGGCGGCACCGCCAACTGCAGCGTCGTCATCTCGGACAGTCCGATCGGCTCGCCGCTGCTCAGCCGGTGCGACGCGCTGGTGGCCCTGAACCGGCCATCCCTCGAGAAATTCGAATCGGCGCTGAATCCCGGCGGCATCCTCCTCCTCGATTCTTCGCTGGTCGATATCCGCCCGTCCCGCGGCGACATCCGGGTCTTCGCGGTGCCCGCGTCCGAAGCCGCCGCCGAATGCGGCAACATGACCTTCGCCGGCGTCATGCTGCTCGGCTGCCTTGCCGCCAATACCGCCTGCTTTACCCGGGAGCACTTCGAAGAAGCGCTCCGGGAGATCCTTCCGCCGAAAAAGCAAGGGCTCATCCCGGCCGAGATGGAGATCTTCGATCGCGGCGGCGGATACCGGTGATCCGGAGCTGACACCTGCGGCATGATCCGGCAGGATCGGAAGGCTGCCTCCGGCCGTTCGGGCGGGGCGGCCTTTTTCGCGCGAAGTTTCCGGTTGTCGGATGCGGCAAATACGGTATAATAAAAACAGGACCGGCGGACAGCATGCCGGCCCCCGGCGGGGCCGCGTCCCGCCGGCCGCAGAGGAATCAGCCGCGCAGCGAGGCCCCCATGCCGGACTTTTCATTCGAGCAGGCATATCTATTCAACACCGGCGCAGACTTCATGAGCTATCATCTGCTTGGCGCGCATGGATGCGATGCGGATGGCGCGAAGTCCTGCACGTTTGCCGTATGGGCTCCTGCAGCAGCCGCGGTTTCCGTGACGGGCGACTTTAATGGCTGGGACACAGGCGCCGCTCCTCTTGAGCGGATGGGGAGCACCGGCATTTTCTACGGCCGGGCGGAGGGCGTTTCCCGCTGGGATCGGTATAAATACTATGTGATTTCTGCCGATGGGCAGGGCACTTATAAGGCCGACCCGTATGCGTTCCATGCCGAGACACGCCCGGGGACGGCTTCCCTCGTTTATCCGCTCCATGACGGTTTCGCCTGGACAGACGGGGAATATCTGCGGCTCAGGGACGGCGCGCAGGCCGGACAGCCCCGACCCCTCAACATCTACGAGCTGCACCTCGGTTCCTGGAGGAGAGCGGCG
Source organism: uncultured Oscillospiraceae bacterium (assembly GCA_964507305.1). Classification (GTDB taxonomy): domain Bacteria; phylum Bacillota; class Clostridia; order Saccharofermentanales; family UBA5734; genus JAQVYV01. Next base: position 3,353 of record CAZDPQ010000093.1, on the reverse strand, counting down.
GACGGTTCTTTTCACAACTACCGCACCATCGCCCGGGACCTTGCCGATTACGTGACGCACATGGGATACACGCATGTCGAGCTGATGCCTGTCATGGAGCACCCGCTGGACGACTCCTGGGGATACCAGGTCACGGGTTATTACAGCCCGACCTCCCGGTTCGGGACCCCGGCAGACCTCCGCTATTTCATCGACCATATGCACGCCCGCGGGATCGGCGTCATCCTGGACTGGGTCCCCGGCCATTTTCCGAAGGACGCGTTCGGCCTCGCACGGTTCGACGGGAGCGCCCTGTATGAATACGCGGACGACCGCCTCGGCGAGCACAAGGAGTGGGGGACCTATGTCTTCAATTTCGCCAGGGACGAAGTGCGGTCGTTTCTCCTGTCCAATGCCTATTACTGGCTGAACGAATTCCACGCCGACGGGCTGCGCGTCGACGCCGTGTCGAGCATGCTGTACCTCAATTACGGGAGGAAAGACCATGTCTTCAATGTTCACGGCGGCATCGAAAACCTCGAGGCGGTAACGTTTCTCCAGAAGCTCAACAGGATGGCCGCGGAGAGATTCCCCGGCGTCCTCATGATCGCGGAAGAATCGACGGCATGGCCCCGCGTGACCGCGCCGGCGTCCGAAGGCGGCCTGGCGTTCGGATATAAATGGAACATGGGCTGGATGCACGACACCATCGACTATTTTTCACGCGACTACATTTATCGAAGATGGCATCACTCCCAGCTTTCCTTTTCTCTTGTGTACGCATTTTCCGAGCGGTTCATCCTGCCCCTGTCCCATGATGAGGTCGTGCACGGAAAGGCATCGCTGATCGAAAAGATGCCGGGCGACCTCTGGAGGAAATTCGCCTCGCTGAGGACGCTGTACGCCTATATGATCGCCCATCCCGGCGGCAAGCTCACCTTCATGGGCAGCGAATTCGGCCAGTTCATCGAATGGCGCTTCTTTGAGCAGCTCGAGTGGTTCCTGCTCGAATATGAGCAGCACGCCGCGCTTTCCCGCTTTGTAGAAACGCTGAACGCGCTGTATCTCGCGAACAGGGCGCTGTGGGAGCAGGACGGGGGATGGGACGGCTTCCGGTGGCATAATGCCGACGACGCGTCCAACAGCGTGTACTCGTTTTCCCGGATCGCGAAAAACGGGGACGAGATCCTCGCCGTGCTCAACTTGACGCCCGCGCCGCTTACGGGGTACCGGATCGGCGTCCCGGCATGCGATTGCTATGAGGTGATCCTGGATTCGGACAGCAGCGAATTCGGCGGGAGCGGCTATCTCCGGAATGCGTTCGGGGACCGCGCGGAAAACGGGGATGACGGGCCGGTATTCCGGTTCCGCCGCGACGATCAGACTTGCCATGGGTTTAACGGGTCAGTGGAACTGATCGTGCCGCCCTGCGCTGCGCTTTTCCTGAAGAAGGTGTGAAGGCGGAGCGGTGGGAAACAAAGGCACAGCAGCGGGGCCGTTGATAAGACAGAACGGGGGGGGACATCATGTATGGCTAAAAATCAGATGATCGCGATGATCCTGGCGGGAGGACAGGGCAGCAGGCTCGGCGTCCTGACGAAGGACCTGGCCAAGCCGGCCGTGCCTTTCGGCAGCCGGTACCGGATCGTGGACTTTACGCTCAGCAATTGCTCCAATTCCGGGATCGAGACGGTCGGAGTCCTGACGCAGTACCAGCCGCTGGACCTCAACACCTATATCGGCAACGGCCAGCCGTGGGATCTGGACAGGATCTACGGCGGGGCATTCATCCTGCCGCCGTACCAGAAGAGCAGCGGCAGCGACTGGTACAAGGGGACCGCCAACGCGATCTACCAGAACATCCGCTTCATCGACAGCTACAGCCCGAGCCATGTGCTGATCCTTTCGGGCGACCATATATACAAAATGAATTACGCGTCCATGCTGAAGGAGCATGTGGAAGCCGGCGCGGATGCCACGATCGCCGTCATCGGGATCCCGTGGCACGAGGCTTCCCGTTTCGGGATCATGAATACCGACGGGGATTCGGTGATCACCGAGTTCGAGGAAAAGCCGCGCCGGCCGAAAAGCAACCTAGCTTCGATGGGCGTCTATATTTTCAATTGGGCCGTCCTGAAGCGAAAGCTCATCGAGGATGAGCAGTCGGAGTCATCATCCCATGATTTCGGCAAAGACATCATCCCGGAGCTTCTCTCGGAGGGCAAAAAGCTCCTCGCATACCGATTCAACGGGTACTGGAAGGATGTCGGCACGATCGAAAGCCTCTGGGAAGCCAACATGAATCTGCTGGACCGGCCGGAGGATATCAACCTGATCGATTCCTCCTGGAGGATCTACAGCCGCAACCCGGTCAAGCCCGCCCACTACATCGCGGAGGGAGCGGTCGTCCGAAGCAGCTGCCTGACCGATGGTTGCGTGGCGGAGGGGATCGTCGAGCATTCGGTCCTGTTCAACAGTGTCGTCGTCGAGAAAGGCGCGACGGTCATCGATTCGGTCCTGATGCCGGGCTGCGTGGTGCGGTCCGGCGCTTATATCCGCAAGACGATCGTCGGAACGGACACCGTGATCGGCGCCGACGCGAGGATCGGCTACACCTGCCTCGGCGACAGCCCTTACCTGAACACGCATTTGTGTACGAACGAGATCTCGGTGATCGAAGGAGGGGTTCTGATCCGCGAAGGCGCCGAGATCCCGTGCAGCAGCATGGTGGAAAGCGACCCGTCGATCCCGCCGGAGCGGTCTGTCATTGCGGGCAGCCGCTATCCGAAGGAGGTGTGAACGATGCTGATCGATGCGATGGGATTGATCCTTGCGGACAATGCGAATGTCAGCTTGCGCGAACTGACCAAGCCGAGGGCTCTTGCCGCCGTCCCGTTCGCCGGGCGCTACCGGCTGATCGACTTCATTCTTTCGAGCATGGTCAACTCCGGCGTGATCAGCGTCGGCGTCCTGATCAGCCACGAATACAAGTCCCTGATGGACCATTTGGGCAACGGCGCGGAATGGGACCTGTCGAGAAAGAACAAGGGCCTCTACATTCTGCCCCCCTATGTGAGCGGTGAGTCGTATTACAATCCGGGCGACGCGGACAGACTTGCGGGAGTCCTCCATTATCTGAAGGTCAGCACGCCGCGGTATGTCATCATGGGCGGAAGCAACATCATCCTGAACACGGCATTCAACGAATTCGCCGCTTCCCACGAGGAATCGGGAGCGGACATCAGCATCCTGTATAATCACGACTCTCCCGGCATCGACGAGCACTCGCTCGTGCTCGACATCGGACGGGACGGGATGATTTCCGGCCTTTATCGCAATCCCGTCCGCCCGATATCCGACAACCTCTCAATGAA
>CAZDPQ010000092.1:0-10202 GCA_964507305.1 uncultured Oscillospiraceae bacterium | reverse complement strand
CGATCCGGCGGATCTCCTGCAGATCACGGTCCGGGTATCGGATTGGATTGGCTGGAATGAGAGCTTTTCCGAGCCGGCCATCGATCCTGTACCGATCGACCTCGGGGATCCGGACGACAGGAGCCTGGCGGAACGCCGCGCGGAGCAGCCGTCGCCGGGAGCCGGGAAAGAACCGGACGGGATCGCTGCGATGAACGAGGATGTGCAGCAGACCTTGATCCGGAGGTACCGGGACGGTGCGGTTTTGTGGACATACCGGTACGATGCCGAGTTCTTTTCGAACGGTTTCCTGGAGACCGCTGATGGCTTTTACGTCTACGGGACCGAATATGTCAACCGGGATTTTGTCAACGTAACGTACGGCAGGCTATTCCTTTTCGATCCGGACGGGCATTTGAGGTGGAGCATTTCGGGAGAAGCCGAAGGTACGGATTATCACACGGCCATTGCGGTGGAAGACGGGATCGTCCTGCTCGGGCGCAGGATCGCTTCGGCGGCGCCCGGCGGCGATCCGGCCAAATACATGATCATCCGGAAATACGACAGCAGCGGAAATCTCGTCTTCAGCCACGAAATGGCGATGGATTCCTATTTCTGGGCTTCGGGCGCGGCTTTTCTGGACGGGAAGTATTATGTCGATTACAAAGGCCAGGGGCGGGGGATCCTTGCAACGGTTCAGGAGAACGGCGGATTTCTCAAGCAGTATGTCTTTACCATCGGAGGCGATGAATACGCCGTGCAGGATGTGGAGATTTTCGGCGGAAGATGCTATCTGAGCTGTCTGCATTACGGGATGGATGACGCAGCCCTTACGTCGCAGCTCGGCACTCTGATGGATGAATATCTGACGGCGTGGGGAAAATGCTCCGATCCGATGAGCGGGATCGAGATGCCTGCCGATTACCGGGAAAGGCTGAGCGGCCTGATGCAGCAGTATTTCAGCGCCGCGCTCATCCTCTGCACTCCGGATATGGAAATCGAGAAAATATACACGATCAGCCGGGCCGAAGCGGACCGGTTTGAGATCCGGGACGGTACATTGATCTGGCACGCATTCCGGATCGACAGGACTGAAAACGCCTTGCCTGTTCTGTCAAGCCGGCGGCTCGAGATCGCTTCCACCGACTTTGCCCTTTCGTTTGACGAGACGGGCACCTATATCGGAAAAAAAGACATGGGGTATCATGAAATCTGGTATTAAGGGGCAGCAGAACCGGTTTGACATCCGCGTCATTTCCTACGGTTCGGACGAATACCGGCAGGAACTGGCATTGCGGGACGCGATCCTGCGCAGGCCGATCGGCCTGGACATCCGCGGCGATGACCTGGCTGCGGAGAAAGACCACCATCACATCGGATGCTTTCTGCAGGGCCGACTCGCGGGGGTCCTCGTTCTGGTGCCTTTGGACGGCGGCAGGATGAAAATGCGGCAGGTCGCGGTAGCGGAGGATCTGCAGCGGCAGGGAGCCGGCACGGCCATGGTGCGGTACGCCGAGGAATTCGCCCGGCTTGCAGGCTGCCGCGCGATCGTGCTCCACGCGCGCAGGGAAGCTGTCCCGTTTTATCAGAGGCTGGGGTACGAAGCGGAGGGTCCCGCGTTTCTCGAGGTCGGGATCCCGCACCGCGCTATGGAAAAGATCCTTTGATCCGTATTCATTCGTAGCGGAGCGCGTCGATGGGGTTCAGCCTTGCCGCCTTGCGAGCCGGATAGATCCCGAAGAAGAGTCCGACAGCGGATGAGAAGGCCACCGCGATCGCCACGGCTTTGAGGCTGAGGACGGGGACGATGTTTCCCGCGCCGAGATGTGCCACCAGGGCCGATATGCCGTACGCCAGCCCGAGCCCGGCCAGGATCCCGGCCATGCCGCCAAAGAGCGTCAGGATGACCGATTCGGTGATGAACTGCAGCAGGATGTCCGACGGGGTGCCGCCGACCGCTTTGCGGATCCCGATTTCCCGGGTGCGCTCGGTCACAGATACCAGCATGATATTCATGACGCCGATACCGCCCACCACCAGGGAGATCGCGGCGACAGAACTGATGAAGATGGTCATGATGTTGATGACCGTATCGATCTGGTCCAGGATCGAAGCCAGGTTGCGGCTGTAGTAGACGCCGCGCTCCGCGTTGCCCCGCCGCATCTCGAGAAGGCGGATGACCGCCGCAGAGGCTTCGTCGACCTGCTCGGGCGTCGCAGACATGATGTTGATCGTTGCGATCGCATTCTGGCCTGAAAGGATCCTGCCGCCCGTCAGAAACGGCGTGTAGACGAAAAAAGGCACATTCTGGCTTCCGCCGGACTCCATCTCCGCGAGGCCGCTCAGGAATCCCGCGTATTGCGAGGTCAGCGATTCGCAGATGCCGATGACGGTGGTCTTGAGCATTTTCCCCTTGTACTCGATGTCCATTTTCTCGCCGACGGCATTCTCCCTGCCGAACATGGCCATGGCGCCGGTGCGGTCGATGACGATGACCGGGAAGGCTTCCGAGTACTCAGTATCGGTGAACATCCTTCCATACAGGAGGTCGACGGGCTGGAAGGCGCTGTAATCGGGATCGATGGCGGACAGGTAGATCCTGCGCCTGCCCATTGCGGTGGAACCGTAGCCGAGCTTCTGGATCACCGCCGTCACGTATTTCACCGAGCTCAGCTTGCTGCGGATCAGCTCCATGTCGGTCTGCGTGATATAGTCGCCGCTCTGTGCCTGGCCGGTCCGCACCTGGACGATCGACGTCGACGCGCCGATCTCCTCAAACTGGCCCAGGATCTCTTTTTTTCCGCCCTCTCCCAGCGACACGATCGCGATGAACGAAGATATCCAAACGATGATGCCGAGCATGGTCAGCAGGGCGCGCATCTTATTGTTCACAAGGCTGCGGAAGGCCATCCGGATCGATTCGAGCAGCATCAGCCTTCTCCCGTCACGCGGACTTTCGCGCCATCTCCGAGGACGGACGCCGGGCTCAGGACGACCCGGTCTCCCTCCGCCAGACCGGAAAGGACCTCGACATACATGTCGGACTGAATACCCGGCACGAACGACTTTCTGGTAAGGATCCCTTTGCCGTCGACCGTGAAGACGTAATAATCATCCACTTCACGGCGCATCGCCTCTGCGGGGAGGACGAGGACATCGTCCGCGGATGCGGTCACGATCTCGGCGTCGATCAGGAAGCCGATCACAAGATCCGTCAGACCTTCGCCTTCGATGCTCATCTCGATCACGAGCTGGGGATCCGAGTCCGTGGAGGCGACGATCCCGGCGCTTGCGAGCAGGTCACCGGCGGCTGTCCCGCCGATCGACGAATCTTCGACGAACGGCGATTTATATGTGACGGCGCCGCTGTACGATTTGCCATTCATCGTATAGCCGACCTTCATCCCGACCGACAGGCGTTCGGAATCGAACTGGCTGACTTTGAAGACCGCCTTCGGAGCCAGGTTGTCGTAGATCACAACGGCGGGATCCGGCTGTGAAGCGGACATGCCGAGGCTGCCGGCAAGCGATTCGCCGATGATGCCGGCGATCGCATCCTGCAGACTGCCTCCCGCCGAAGCAGCAGCCGTGCCCGTATAGCCGCCTGCCTGGACGTTGACCCGGGAGACTATGCCTGAAATGGAAGCCCTCAGGTCCGGGACGGATGCGTCGAGCGCTTCTTTGGTGCTTTTCTCCAGAGCCCTGGCCTGGGTCAGGGGATCCGAAACCGTGATGCCGAGCGACTGGAGCTGGGCGGTCAGTTCGGAGGACAGGTCGATGCCTCCGGCTGCGCCGGAGGACACATCCTGTGCGATGGCGGAGAGGATCTCCGGAAACGAGCGGTTGAGCTCGTCTGCAGCCGACTGCAGAGCCTGCAGGGCCGCGTCGTATTCGGAATTGTCGGCGGGATTCGTATCCGCGGCGGCGAGACGTGCCAGCTCGGACAACCTGTTCGTGAGGTCGGACAGCAATCCGGAAAGTTTCTCCTGGGCGGCCTTGGACTGCTCCTGTACTTCCGCAGCTGCCTTCTCATCCGCAGCGATCGACTGCTCCAGGCTGATCCGCGCTTCCCGCGCCGCTTCGTACTGCGCCCGAAGCTCCGTCTGATCGAGCGTCAGAAGGACATCCCCGGCCGACACCTGGTCCCCGGGCTTCACAAAAACGGCCGTGACCTTCTGCCGCCGGGCAATGTCCTGGCCGGCGGAACGGCCGGGCCGGATCGCGGCCTTGACATACATCCGGCTTGAGATGTCGCCTTTCCGGAGCGTTGAGACCCGGACTTCGGGTGTCTTGTCGGGACGTCCGAAAAAATAGTAGACCGGTACGGCGATCACGGCGGCGGCCAGCAGCATGGCGGCGATCCTGCGGCCCGGCCTTTTATTCCAGAAAGTGCTTTTACGCGGCATATCCCAACACTCCATTCGATGACCTGTCCGCAAGTTCAGAGATCTGTGCGAAAGCGAAGGTCTCTTGTGCGGCGTTATCATTATATACCAAAAAGCGGCCGGTTGGGTACAAGGCCGCGGACGGATCGACGGATCCATCCGGCCGTGCGGAGTGATATAATCATAGGTGGGGAATGAAGGCCGTTCCGGAAAGAGGATGCGGTATGAAAAAATCCCTCTGCGTGCTGGCAATCGCGATGCTGGTCATAACCTGCGGCGCGGATAGACTCCCATTCGGCGGACCTCCGTCCGGCACAATGTCGCAGACTTCCGGTCTGCCACCGTTCGATGCGGCATCCTCCGGAAGCGTTACATCTCTTCCGGCGCCGACCGAGGCGCCGGGACGTCCCTCGACCGACGGGCCTTCTCCGGCCGCGGTTTCCGCTCATCCATTCCCGTCCCCATCTCCGTCCCCATCCCCGGTCCCGCCGGCCGACGATCCTTGCGACCTGTCATGGCTCCCCGCGGACGGGCTTGCCGTACCGCCCGGCTGGACCGGCCCGGTCGCGTATCTGACCTTCGACGACGGCCCCGGGATCGGCCGGACGCCGCTCATCCTCGACGAACTGGACCGGCTCGGCATCAAGGCGACTTTTTTCGTGGTCGGAGGGTACATGAACGCGGCGGCAAAAACCATTCTGAAGGATGAAGCCGCCCGCGGCCATACGGTCGGGAACCATACCTGGACGCATTTCGGTTCCTATGAAAGCCTGTCCGCGTTCGAAAAAAGCGTGGACGACAACTCGGCGCTGATCGAAAGGATCACCGGTATCAGGCCGTTCGCGTTCCGCTATCCGGGCGGATCGATCGAGTGCGGCAGGGACTTTTTCATCCGGTCGGTTGCGATCCTGAAAGCACGCGGCCTGACATTTTACGACTGGAACACCTCGGCCGGAGACGCGGATGCATCCAAAGGCTATTCGGCGGTGCAGCTGCGGGATCAGGTCATGAAGTATGTAAAAGACCAGAAGCTGCTATTCGTCCTCATACACGATATCACGCTGCCGCAGGGGATGGCCGGGAACGATGTCGTCGGTGCGGTTTCGCTGGTCGTCAGGGCACTGTACGAAAAAGGATACCGCTTTTCGGAAATCAGGCCCGGCACCGTGCCGGTCCGGTTCCGGAAACCGTAGGGAGACATCATCGGTAGCATCCATGATCGTGGGCGGCCTGGTACATGGCCAGCACATTATCCGGCGGCGTATTGTCCTGGATCATGTGGGTCGGGGCAAAATGGTACCCGTACCCGTCCATCATGATCTTGAGCGTCTCCCGGACATCGGCGGCGGTTTCTTCCGTGGTCCCGAACGCGAGAGGCCCCGCGGTCGAGATGCACCCGCGGAAGGACAGCCTGCCGCCGAAATGCTCCTTCAGATACTTCGGGCTCATGTCCGCGGCCTCCGGCTGCAGCGTGTCGACCGCGCGGATGCCGATCCCGATGAAATCCTCATACGCCCAGCTGGAGCTGCCGCAGGTATGCATCATCGATGGGATGCTGTACGCGATCGCGAGGTCGGCAAAGGCTTTGTGCACCGGCTTGAGGGTCCTGCGGTAAAGGTCAAGGCTGATCATCGGAGCGTGCTGGGTGCCGAGGTCTTCGCCGAGCCAGAGAAAGTCGATCTCGCCTTTATTCTGGTCGAGGAGCCGCTCGAGGATCCGCAGCTGCAGATCCATCCTGCGGCGGAGCAGGATCAGGGTCGCCTCATCCTCCACGGCGAGGTTGACCAGCGTGTCTTCCATGCCCATGATCCTGCCGGTGGAATTGATCACGTCCGGGATCCCGGCGCCCCCGATGTACAACGAATAATCCCTCTGCGCGCGGATCATGCCTTTCGCATACTCATAATCGAAATCGTCGGGGCTTGGGACCGGATAGGAGGCAATGGTCTCCGGGTCGGCGCCCCGCAGCGGGAAATCGCAGAAATCCCAGTATCCGCCGCTGTCGTTTTCGATCCAGCGCATGACGAATCCGTCGACCGGATCGCGCTGACGGCCGGGGAGGTCCGCGAACAGCTTCGGTCCTCGGTACGGCGCGTAAACGCCCCTGTAATCAACGCCGAAAGCCTGCATCACCTTCTCGTGATCGCCATCCGGGATGCCGAGGGCACCGGCGACTTTGCGGTGGATCGCCGGATTGGCTTCGTACCCGATCGTAACGCGGTCGGTCTTTTCCAAATCAAATGTCCGGCGCACCCGCTCGCGTGCCGTCATCGTTTCTTTCGCCTTGTGGATCATCATGGGCATTTCCTCCGTTCTTCATGAGCATAAGCCGGGGAGGCCGGGGTTTCCATTCACAAACGGGATCGAAAATTGCACTTTTGGAGCAACCTCTTGAAGAATCCGCCCGATCCGGTACAATAAAGGTATGGACGAATTTAAAGCGCGGATGACCTATATCAACCTGTATCCGTGTGCCGCGGGATTTTGTACGAATGAGCGCATATTCCATACGCCGTACCTCCTGTATGTTCACAGCGGGAAGGGCGCTTTCCGGATCGGCGCGTCGCGGTACGAAGCCCGCGCCGGCAATCTGTTTTACTGCCCGCCGGGCGTGCTGAATACAATTCTTGCGGCGCAGGACGACCCCTTCGTGCTGACCGGGATCGACTTTGAATGCGATTTCCGGGATGCCCCTTTCGAGCCGGTGACCGATCTTTCCGCCGATATCGGGCACGACCTGCTGATCATGGAGATGATCCGTGCCTACAATGGCCCGGGCAGCGACGCGTCAGCATATTGCAATGCCCTGCTGGCCGCTTTTCTGCACAATGTCACATATTACACGCGATCCGGGATGAGTATTTCGGACGAGACCGCCGGCATTCTCCGCTTCTTTGCGGAAAACAGCGGCGTCTCAGTGAAGATCGGAGAAGCCGGCAGGCATTTCAATTACCATTCCAGCACGATCAACCGCAGGATCCGCCGTGCGGCCGGGATGAGCGCCAAAGAATACCAGATCGGCACGCGTATCCGGAAAGCCAAGGGACTTCTGCTGTATTCCGGCAAGACCGTTACGGAAATCGCCGCGGAATGCGGCTACTCCGATGTGTGCTTTTTTTCACGTCAATTCAGGCTCAAGACAGGGTTCCACCCGAGTGAATTCCGAAGGCGGAAGGCGGATCACTGAACCTCCGGCCCATTCGCCGGCCCAACCGCCGGCCTCTGCCGGAGCTTCTTCAGCAGGCGGCGGATGCGCGGCCGGTTGTACCGCTGCGCGAGGATGCAGGGGATGTTGACCGCCAGCGCGTAGGCCAGCATGATCCAGGGGATGGGAGGCGGGGTGAACAGCCAGAAGGTCCAGACGGAGAGCATCGTCAGCCAATGGGTCAGCTCGCCCCGCGACGCTTCGGTCAGAAAACGCTCCAGGTATTCCGGGGAAAGGCTTTCGAGTTTTTTCTTGCGGAAGCCGCTGCGGTTCCACAGGGCGCCGCCGTCCGGCAGAAGATGCTTCCAGCGGCTCACACGGAACAGGCGGTCGTAGATGCGCCCGTCCTTTTCGAAGTACCGGGTGCGGTACAGCCGCCGGTCCGGCGCGAAGAACCGGTCGGGCAGCCGCAGGCAGATCAGCGCGGGGACGGTGTGAAACACCAGCCATGCCAGAAAGCAAAGAGCGACGGTCCATCCGCCCGGCAGAACGATCAATGGCACTGCTTTTCCTCCGCGGCGACCGCGCGCCCTTTCCATGTTGATTTCAGCCGGAACAGCCTGCGGAATCCCGACACGGCGAACACCCCCAGAAACACGAGAAGAGCGGCCGGATAGCAGATCGTGACCCAAAGCGGAAAATTGCCGATCCTGCGCGCGAGCCGGGTCAGCACGAGGACCCAGGCGGCATACAGGATCCCGTAAAAAACAAGCCACGGCATGCGGACAGGCGAGGCGGTCAGGATCAACTGCAGCGGTACGGAGGTCAGCGAGGTGATCCAGAGGAAAACCGCGGCGAATAGAAGCAGCGGTGTTTTCGCTGCTCCTGCCGCCATGTTTTTGGACCAGCCCTGCAGCAGGCTGCGCAGTCCTCCCCCATACATCCGGAACGATAGTTCGGAATCGCCGGTGAAAACCATAAAGGGAAGTCCGGATTTCCGGAGAAGACCCCCCAGCGCTATGTCTTCCGTCACGCTGGAACGGACGCTCCGGTGGCCGCCGATCGCGTCATACTCCGCTTTCGGGATCAGGATGACCGGACCGAACAGTCCGATGTCCAAGGGCTTCGGCAATGCCGTGCCGTTGGCGGCGATCTGGACGAGATTGAACAGCAGGGAGAACGGCTCGTATACTCTCACAGTCCGGTGATACGGATGGACCGACACGATGCATCCGGGATCCGCCGCGGCCTGCGCCAGTCTCCGGATGCCGTCCCGCCCGAGCCGGACATCGGCATCCAGGAACAGAAGCCAGCTGCCCGACGCGGCATCCGCTCCGTTCTGGCAGGCCCAGGACTTTCCGGTCCACCCGTCCGGCTTTTCTTTCAGCGAGACCAGGCGCGCCCCGGCATCCGCCGCGATCCGTGCCGTCGCGTCCTCTGACGCGTCGTCCGCGCAGATGACCTCGAACGGCTGCAGGGACTGCGCCTTGAGATCCTCCAGCAGAAGGGGAAGGTTCATTTCTTCGTTGCGTGCGGGAATGATCACCGAAATCAGTGGATAAGGCTTCGCATCCGCGCGAAGCTCCGGCAGACGCGGGATCCGGAAAAAAAGGACCGCCGTCAGGAACAGCCCTGCCAGGACCGTCGCAAAAGCGAGCACGGTCAGCGCCATGGCGCACCGCCTTTCCGCCGCGCTTTGCGGATCGCGATCCCCCCGCCGGCAACGATAGCGTCATAGTCTCCGTTCAAGGCCGTCCTCCGCAAAGAAGCAAAAATCCAACGGAATGCCAGTATCCTGCGATAATAGTACCATACCGGACCGCCGGGAAAAAAGATGTGGTCAAAAATTCAGTACAAAAAATCAGTGCAGACGCTCAAACCTTTTATACTTGCTCATTTTTTCCGGAAGAGGGATCCCGGTTTTCACGATCCGCACCGTGCAGCGGATGCCGAATCCGGCCAGGCCCTCCGCGACGCGCTCATCCAGCCGGCGGAGGATCTCCGCCTCGGTCTCTGCGCTGCCGCCGGTCCGGTACAGGTCGGCCCGGATCTCGAGCTCGTCCGGCGAATGCTCGAGGACCTTGAACTCCCGGATCCGATCGTCGGCCGTGATGATCCACCGCGCGAACAGATCGGGGAAAAGATGAGTGACTCCTCCGTCCGCGGTCCGGAGATAAAGGACGTCGTCACTCCGCCCGATGATATTCCGGATGACACGGAACGAGCTGCCGCACGGGCACTTATCCCCCAGGACGATCCGGTCGTTCATCTCATACCGGATCAGGGGCTGGGCGTCGTTGACCAGGTTGGTGAGCAGCATGCGCTCCGCCGGCTCTCCGGGAGCCGTCACGGAACGGCCCTCCGCGTCCAGCAGCTCGATATGGACGAGATCCTCGTTGATGTGCAGGCTCCCGCACCGGCACATGCTGCCGATCTGCCCTTCGCTGGCCTGGTAGATCTCGCGGATCTCTGCGCCGAAAATACCGCGGAACCGCTCCTTCTCTTCCTTTTCGAGAACCTCGGCGTACGAGATGATGGTTTTAAGAGGGGACCGGATCCGATCGGCGTATCCCATCAGGATCCGCAGCATGCTCGGGGGCGCCATGACCACATTGATCCTCCGGTCGTTGATGAAGCGGACCAGTTCCTCCGGAGGGGTCATGGTGCTCCGGTAGGACAGGCTGACGCCGGGC
>CAZDPQ010000091.1:0-10319 GCA_964507305.1 uncultured Oscillospiraceae bacterium | reverse complement strand
GAGTTTTTCCATGTTGAAGCGATTATACCCGGAAGATTAAAAAAGCTTAATCCCCCCTGTCAAGTCAAAAGAAAATGTTACCGAAAGGGTATCGTTGGTTCAATAGATAATGTTACTGAAGTGTCCTCCTCCTTGATCAGAGTTTCAAAGACATTGACGGTTTCAGATTGTTCCAGCCTTGGTAGAGAAAGCAAGCGGACAATGAGGTCATCAATCTGTAACCGCAGAGCCAACGGGTTAGTCTGGTCACGCAGGGCTTCAAGCTGCATCTGCACGTTTGCTTGGAGGATGTTTTGTTCTTTCAGGCGGTCAAAAGGTGTTTTGGCCTGGTCGTATGTTCGGCGATATTGGAGAGGGGAAACATACTCTTTTTCTTGCAGGCGCATGACGGGCTGGAAGAAGTTATGATACAACCAGAGCTTCTCATACAGCTGACGTAAGGTCTTGAGCTGGGCTTGGGTATCCAGGCGATCGTGACCAATGTAAGCCCGGATCAGACTGTGATTGTTCTCTTCCACGAAGCGGTTGTCGTTTTTCTGGTAGGGACGACTGCGGGATACGTGTAGATCGGGAGCCTTCTCCTTCCAGTAGCGCAGCAGATGATGATTGAAGAATTCTGCGCCATTATCCGGATGGATTTCCCGGACCGCAAAGGGCAAACGAGTGAGTAAATAGTCAAAGCCATCCGCCATCACCCGATAACTGCGTCCATAGACGGCGACCACTTCACTCCAGCCGGTGGCCACATCCACCATTTGCAGGGTGTGAACATACTCACCCGCCGCACTTTCCCCCCCATGATGCACTAAATCCACTTCAAAATGGCCCGCTTCGGCGATATCCCAGGCGATCTTGCTCATCGGATATTGCTTGCGCAGATCACTGACCTGGGGGCGTCTCGGCTGCTGCGTGGCCAGCTTGGCATCCCTGCGCCCCACTCGCTTAAGGCTGCGCTTCAGGGTCGACACGCTGATCCTGGCGAGCTTCTCCAGGGTCTCCGGTCCTACCCGCAGCTCTCCATGTCGTCCCAGGTGCTGTGCCATCCACACCAGGTTCGGCCGCAGCCGTTCTGCACAGGGATAATCCAGACTGCGGGCGATCACCCGCACAGCATCGTCTACCTCCACCCCATATTCCCGGCCTCTCTCGCAACCACGCTTCTTCCGCGATAATCGCCCATTCAATATCCGAATGATGGCTTTGCGGTGCATCCCTACCACTGCTTCGATCTCATCCAGGAGTTTCCCTTTCTCTTTCTTGCTCGCTTCTCGATAACGCCCCCACATCTTGTGGATATATTTCCTTCTCTCATCGATATTCATCGCGTCTGTTTCGGACATCGTTAGCCTCGGTAACATTTTCTTTTGAGCTAACGATGATACTTCAGTAACATTTTATGTGAACTAACGCGATCCCCTTGACAACTTACCCGTTGATTGATAGACTGGAGCTTAATCTTATGAAAGGAGAAAGGCGCATGAACAGGTATTATTGCATCTGCACCGCAGTAACCATGCCGGATCGCACCGACGTCGGTGGCGCTGTGTTGATTCCTTGTCGTAGTGCGCCTGCTCCCAGATAGAACGATCTGAACGAACTGAGAGGCCACGGGTGCACCGACAGAACCCCCGTGGCCTTTTTCTTTGCCCTGGAACGATCAGGCCACGAGATTCAAAACCCGTGGCCTGATTTTTTTTGGAGGAGAAGATGGACGCTGTGATCGTGAATGACCTGTATAAGCAATTCGGAAAACGTGGCGAGACCCTGGTAAGCCGCCTCTGGAAGCGGACTTCAACCAACGGGAAGAACGGAAATGGATCGGCCAAGGGAAATGGGTCTCATCCGGTGGTGATTGCGGTAGACCATGTGTCTTTTTCGGTGCAAAAAGGGGAGATCTTCGGCGTGCTTGGCCCGAATGGGGGCGGCAAATCGACGCTCATCCGGCTGATCTCGACCCTGATGCTTCCGGATGCAGGGCACATCACTGTGCTGGGATACGATGTGGTGCGCCAGCCGATGAAGGTGCAGGAGCGGATCAACCGGGTCTCGGTTGAGGCCAGCTTTTTCAAGAAGCTTTCGCCGATGGAAAACCTGCTCTACGGTGCGCGGCTGTACGGTTTGAATGCAGGTGATGCGCGCCGGCAGGTGGTGGAGATCCTCACCCGGCTGGGCCTGGAGAAACGCTCCATCTATAGTCCTATGGAAGAAATGTCGCGAGGAATGCAACAAAAAGTGGCCATTGCCCGCGCGCTGCTTTCACGGCCTGAGCTTCTTCTGCTGGATGAACCCACCACAGGCCTGGATCCGCGTTCAAAACGTGAGGTTCAGGCGGTGGTGCGTGAGATGCGTGAGCAGTATGGTACCACCATCATCCTGACCACCCACGATATGAACGAAGCGGACACACTCTGTGATCGGATCGCCATCATGAACAGCGGCAAGATCATCGCCCTTGACACGCCTGCGGGGCTTAAGGCTATGGTCAGTCCGCAAGACGGCAGGCCATCAACGCTGGAAGATGTTTTTCTGGAATTGACCGGCGAAAAGCTGGTCAAGCCGGAGGAAGAAGAACCATGAACAACCATTTCATCTTTGAAAGCCGGGAGCTCCGGCTGACTCCTCTCAATATCGAACAGGATGCGCCGGTGCTGGCTCAATGGAGTCGTAATCTGGAGATCGCTCGCCGCCTGCGCAGTGATCCGTTCGTTCAACCTCTGAGCGTAAGTGAAGCGCGCCGGGTGTTTGAGGCCTGGTTGAAAGAGGTGGAGGCATCGAACCGAAACACGCTTTTTGCCCTGCGCCCGCAGGAAGATGAACGCCTGGTTGGCTTTCTGCGTATCACTGGTATTCTCTGGCTGCATGGAACGGCGAACTTCGAGTTGCTTCTGGGCAGTGAAGAAGATCGAATGCGCTATGCCGATGAGGCGCTGGTGCTTGGGCTAAATTATGCCTTTGAGGAACTGCATCTGTTTCGAGTTTCGGCACAGGTGCCAGAATACGATACGGCTGGCCGGGCGTTGTACGATCGGGCGCGTTTCACCCTGGAGGTGCGTCAACGGCAGGCTGTGTTCCATGAAGGGCGCACCTGGGACCGTCTTCAGTTTGGAATGTTACGCCCGGAGTGGGAGGCTTTTTATCAACGTGAGGGGGTGGCCCTATGACCACCCCCACGTTAGAGGGGAAGCGGGTGCGCCTCGGGCGCATGGAGGGAGAGAAGGATCTGGAATCCTGGGCTGGCTGGTTTAGAAACGTGGAATTCCAGCATTTGCTGGATGTTGAACCAGCCTATCTCTGGTCTGCCGGGCAGATTCAAACCTGGTTGGAAAGGGAAGACGGCAGGTCTGTACTTTTTGGAATCCGCACTCTGGAAGATGATGCGCTGATTGGTTTTGTCACCCTGGAAGCCCCGGATTGGACGGCACGTACCGCCTGGACATCCATTGGGATTGGCGTGGAGGCGCGGTGGGGGCAGGGGCTGGGGAAGGAAGCCATGAGCCTTCTCCTCGGATATGCCTTTGAAACCCTTCATCTAAACCGGGTCTCGCTGACGGTGTTTGAGTACAACCAGCGCGCCATTCGATGCTATCTCCGGTGTGGTTTTCTGGAAGAAGGCCGGGCAAGGCTGGCTGTTCAAC
The DNA here is from genome assembly GCA_964507305.1 of uncultured Oscillospiraceae bacterium. GTDB lineage: Bacteria > Bacillota > Clostridia > Saccharofermentanales > UBA5734 > JAQVYV01. Next base: position 6,684 of record CAZDPQ010000091.1, on the reverse strand, counting down.
GCTTCGGAAGACGATGGGATCTCATATATATGGGCCTTCTATATGAAGACTGGTTGCGCCTGAAGAAGAGGGAAGAGCCGGTTATCCTTTCTTAAGTCAAAAAGGATCTTCTATGACTGCATTAACCTTACAATTGCGTGCTTCCTTTGCTTTTGTGGAGCGCAATTTCAACCTGATTAAACGTTACTGGGCCTGGGAAATGGTCTGGCTGATTTATTCGACTGCTGAAAGTCTCTCGGTGAGCTTCATTGGTCTGGGAATGGGAGCAATTAGCGGCAATGGAGCGGCGGCCCCGCAGGTTAACACGGGGTATCTGGTGTTGTATTTACTCATCGGCACGCTGGTATGGCGCTTTCTTTCGATGATCTTTTACTGGATTACTGACTTGATTAACATTGAACGGTGGGAAGGTACCATCGAATATACGCTGATGGCCCCTGTGCGCCGCCTGACTCACATGGCCGGGCAGACCGTCTTTGCGGTGGTGTATAGCCTGTTTTTCACCGGGATCATCCTCACGGTGACCACGCTGGTCTTCAAGATCGATCTGAGCCGGGCGAATATTCCTGGTGGTGTGGCGATGATTTTGTCGGGGAGTATTTCCTTCATCGGCATTGGCATCATGGCTTCATCGCTACCCCTGCTCTTTCCTGAGCGAGGGGCGCAGATGACCAACGTCTTTATCGCTCTATTAATGCTGGTTTCGGGAGTGTATTATCCGGTGAGTGTGCTGCCAGGGTTTTTACGCCAGCTGGCTGTGTATAGCCCGGCCACCTATGTGCTGGAAGGGGTGCGCCTGGCTATGCTGGAGAATGTGCCCACCCGTGAGTTGTGGGGCTTCATGCGCCCGGTATTATTAATCGGGGTGTTCCTGGTGCCTGCGGGCCTGTGGGTGTTTGCTCAGGCTGAACGATACGCCAAACGCACCGGAAAACTGCACCGAAATGGGTGAACAGCCATAAAAGTGCTTTCAAAGAACGCCGAATTTGGCGTGTGAGAGAGAACGATAGGGTTAGGCTCTTAATCCACGAGGGCACGGAGGGCATCCGGGCAGTGAAGGGTGATGTGGCCGCCTTGATCTGCCGATAGGATGCCCTGCCGTTTAAATGCAACCATCACCTGGTTGGCCCTCCGGCGAGATGCACCAACCAGCTCGGCGATGTCATTTTGTGGAAGGCGCAGGCGGATCAGCACACCCTGAGGAGTGTTTTGCCCGTATTCTTCTGCCAGCAGGAGCAACTGATGAGCAATGCGTCCGGGAACATCCAGGGCGGCAAAGGTGCGGATCAACCGGGTGGTGCGCCTGACCCGTTCAACCAGGGAATGGAGTAGATTTTCGTTGGCTCTGGGGATCGTTTGCAACATTTCCAGGAAGTGGGAGCGGGCCATCCAGAGGGTGGAGGTGGCTTCCAGGGTAATCACACTGGCCGAGCGCTCAGCCTGGTCGATGACGCCCAGTTCACCGATAATATCTCCCGGTCCCTGAATGTTGAGGGTAACCTGAGTACCATCCATCTGTGGCAGATAGACTTTCACTGTTCCATCAAGGATGAAGTAGACCAGATCGCTGGGTTCGCCTTCGGTCACCACATCAACTGCCGGTGGAAACTGACGAGCGTGCAGGCGCTGGCATACCCAGGACATTTCTGACGGGGTAAGACCTTTAAAAAGGGTGATGCGGGTGGCAGCTTCAAGGGGGTAGTTCATGGACACCCTTAATGTACCCGGTCTGAGAACTGATTACAAGCTTAAAGAATTACGAATGGCTTACAATCGTGCCGTTGATCGGTCTGGATGACCATGAATGTTCTTTTGTTTATCGGGTTTGGGCATGGGTAGCGTGGGAGACCTGAACCACCCCGTCAGTTTGATTGAGGTGCAGGGTCAGTCCTTCCCGTGCTACCATTGTACCGGGGAGCAGACGTTCGGCCTGGGCTGCGATGCGGTCCATCTGTTCATCATCGTATTCCGGTGCATGATGAAAGAGCACCAGTTGCCGTGCACCAGAAACCTGAGCCGCCTGGATGGCGATGCCCACCGTAGAATGTCCGTAGCCCTGAGTGTTGGGCAGTCCTGCGGCCATGCCAAGATAATGCTCATCGGTGTACTGGGCGTCATGGATGAGCAACCGGGTTCCCTGAGCGAAATGAGCCAGCCTGCGGTCGCCATTGACATACCCTTCGGTATCGGTGGCGTACACCATCGAAACATCGTGCCAGTCGATGCGATAATGTAAAACTCCGTTGGGATGGGCATAAGAGCGCAATACCCGGATGCGGATCAGGTCGGGGTCTTCCATCAAAACAGGGTCGCTGGCGCTTCCCAGGGCCACACCTCCGACTGATTCGCCGATGGCCAGCAGGTCGGGTTCGCGCAGAGTGGCGAAGCTGAGCCAGGCATTGAGTTCGGAGAGATGCAGTGGAAAATAAGGGGGTGACATGACCGCTGCGAGTGCCACTTTGGGGCTGGAATTGAGGAAGTCGGGCCCGAAGAGGTGCAGTCGGGTGCTTGGGACAAACGCCGGAGTGAAAAATGGAAACCCCTGGGTATGGTCGTGATGGAGATGGCTGAAAAGCAGGACGGCCTCAACGGGTTGTTTATTCTCGCGAGAACGGCGCATCAGTTCGCGCCCCAGCGGGATGATCCCCGTGCCGGCGTCCAGAATGATCGTCCATGCACCAATGGTCACTTCGATGCAGGGAGTGTTGCCTCCATAACGCACAGTGGATGCTCCGGGGGTGGGGTAACTGCCGCGCACACCCCAGAATCTCACGCTGAATTCTTGATTTTCATTCATCCCTGCATCCTCCCTTCATCCTTCTGACCTGCCCTATGAGAATACTGGAGAGGCAGGTGAAGGGCAAGGAAAAAGTTCTCACCCCGAAGATTTGTTGATATACTAGCCCCGATGCATCACTGGAGGGCTATTCTCTTCGATATTGGCGGGGTTCTGGTGCGCACAGAAGACCCTGCTCCGCGCCAGCGTCTCGCTCAGCAATACGGTTTAAGTCGTGAAGGGCTGGAAAACCTGGTTTTCGGAAGCCCGGTCAGCCTGGCGGCAGAGCGAGGTGAGGCTTCGGAGGAGGATGTCTGGCAGTTTGTCCGGCGCTCTCTCCACCTTAATGAGGCGGCGCTGGTTGAATTCAAGCGCGATTTCTGGGCCGGTGATCGGCTGGATCAGACTCTGGTTGCCTGGCTGGCCAAAAAACGTTCGCATTTCCGCATCGGGTTGCTGACCAATTGCTGGAGCCGGGAGCCTTTGACGTATTATTCAACGCTCCTTGGCCTGCCTGATCATTCTCTGGCCGGGGCCGTAGATGCTGTGGTGAGTTCAGCCCAGGTGGGGGTGCGTAAACCACACCCGCGAATTTTTGAAGCGATCCTTCAGGTGCTCGGCGTGCCTCCTGGCGAGAGCATATTTGTGGATGATTTTCTGGAAAACGTAGAAGGCGCACGTGCGCTGGGAATGACGGGGATTCATTTCCGCAAGCGGGAGGACGTGTTATCTGCCCTTGACCGGATGCTCCATGGGGGACAGCTTCATGAATAATGGCGGAGCCCTGCACGTACTGGGGGTTGTGGCAGATACGCATGTGCCCGACCGTGTGAATGCTCTGCACCCGGAATTGCTTTCGGCGCTGAGAACTGCCGGGGTGGAGAGGATTCTTCACGCCGGAGATGTCTGTGTTCGCCAGGTGATTGAAGAACTGGAAAGCGTGGCCCCGGTAACGGTGGCGCGTGGAAACCGCGACTGGATGCTTTCACCCTTGCCTCCATGGAGTGCCCTGCTGGAACTGGATGGAGTACGGGTGGTAATGGCTCATGGGCAGGGGAGTTTTTTTACCTACTGGCTGGATAAATTCCTCTTTGTCTTTCAAGGGTACCGGTTTGAGCGGTATCAGCGGGTAGTGGAAGCGTCTTCAGCTCTGGAGGCCGATGTGTATATTTTCGGGCATACCCACCGCGCCGAAAATCGCCTGGTGGGAGGACGGCTTTTCTTTAATCCCGGTTCGGCCAGCTTTGGTTTTATCAAGGGCAGCCGTCACCCGTCCTTCGGTCTGTTAACCATCCTCCCCGGTGGGCAGGTACAGGGAGAAATTCGTCCGCTGAACGGGTGGCGGGTGGTAAAGGGGCGCTGGGAGCGATTGTGAACCCCGGATCACCCGGCCTGGTCAGAAGACCCTGCCGCCATCCGGGCTTTGTTCCATGCGGTACAGGCTAAAAGAGGGGAGCTGCCCGAAATCATCGCCCGGGCAGCTCCCCTGAAAGTTTTATGAGACTCGTCGTATGCGCAGTACGGTTGACGAAAAATCAGAAAGCATAACCGGTACTCCCTGCTCCATCCAGGCCAGGCCTGAGCGGGTTTCGGATTCGCCTTCAATTTCGTAAAGTGCGTTTTCATCCAGCCCGCGCAGGCGCACCGGCGGGAGCATAACCGGCTCAGGGATATGGGTGCGGAAGACAAAAAGGACCCCTTCGGAACGATCTTTACTCATGTATTGGACTGCCGAGAAGGGGGACTGTTGCGGCGATAGGAGCCGGAACTGGTCGCCGAGTTGAACGATGGGGCGAATTTCTTTGTAAAGAGCAATCCAGTGAGCGGCCTGCTGGCGTTCTTCTTCGCTCCAGTGAAGCAGATTCCCGCCCACGCCCAGGGCACCACACATGGCCACATGGAAGCGGAAGTCTAAAGGAATGCGCTCGCTGGCGGCATCGGTTACCCAGGCTTCCATCACGCTGGCAGGGAAAATGCAGGAGAACCCCTCCTGAATGTTCAGGCGAGCGGTTGCTTCGGTGTTATCGCTTACCCAAACCTGATCGGCCAGGTGTAAGATACCCAGGTCAGCGCGCCCTCCACCCCCGGAACAGCTTTGCCAGATGACGTTGGGGTGGCGGCGGCGTAATTCACCCCACACGCGGTATACTCCCTGCACATAACGCACCCAGAGTTCACGCGGGTCACCCGGAGCATCTGGCCAGCCCGGTTCGCTGACGTTTCGATTCATATCCCATTTGATGAAAGCAATATTGTTCTCACGGAGGAGGCGGTCCAGGGTCTCGATCAGGTATTCCTGTACATCAGGCCGGGCCAGGTTGAGGATGAGTTGATTGCGGGCTTCGGTGCGGGGACGGGAAGGGAAGTGAATGACCCAATCGGGGTGCGCCCGGTACAGGTGGCTGTCGGGGTTGACCATCTCAGGCTCGATCCAGAGCCCGAAATCCATTCCCAGATCATTGACTTTACGGATAAGGGGTTGCAATCCATCCGGGAATTTGGCAGGATCGGGCCACCAGTCACCCAGTCCGGCATTGTCGGAACGACGCCCCTGGAACCAGCCGTCATCTACGACGAAGAGTTCGATGCCCATATCGGCGGCGAGTTCAGCCAGGCGAGTTTGACTCTGGACGTCAACATCAAAGGTGGTGGCTTCCCACGAGTTGTAGAGCACCTTATGGGTGATGGGGCCGTGAGGAAGGATGGAATGCCGGATAAAATCGTGCAACAGACGGCTGGCCGCGCCGAAGCCGCCCTTCGTATAGCCTGCAAAAGCTGATGGGGTGGTAAATACTTCTCCCGGCTGAAGGCGCCAGGCAAAATCCCAGTCGTTCAGCCCGATGTTGATCCGGGTGGAGTCAAAATCGGTTACCTCTGCAGTGATCTTCCAGTTTCCGCTCCAGGCCAGAGCGCCGAACCACACTTCTCCCTGATCTTCATCCGCCGTCCCGCGATCGATGGCAAACCAGGGGCTGGCATGATGGCTGGTTGTGATACGGCGGCTTTCCAGCACTTTCAGGCCGGGTTTGAGAAATTCACGCTGGATATGGTTTTCATCCAGCCATTTTCCGCTCAGATGAGTCAGGCGGTATTGACCGAACCGTGGAAGGTGCCACTGGGCAGAGAAAATCCGCTCCAGGGTGACGGGCTGGCTGCCCAGGTTTTCCACGGTAACCCAGCGCTCGATCAGGTCCTCGGCAACATGGGCGCGGTAGTGCAGGTTCACCCGCAGAGGATAGAGAGCATCGTGTAGATGCAGGATGAGTTCTTCTCCCTGGGTGCTGGCCTCTTCAAAGAGCAAGACCGTGTCGCGGGTGCCATCTGAGAAAGTCAGCTTGAGGCAGGGGTCAATATATTTCAGACCGCTGCAGGCAGGGTATTCCTCTGGAACCACCTGTCCCGGGCCGTTAAAAGAGGCCCACCCTGGCATGGCGATTGGAGGTGGGTAATCCGTCGGGCGGGGGAGGCGCACTCCCCAGTAGCGATGGGTGAGTAACCCCATGGCATTCATGCCTGTGGCGTAACCGGTGTTTCTTGTTTCGATGATCCAGGAGTTGGGGAAAGAGAAGATAGGCATAGGATTTCTCCAGATGTGAGAGGCCTGACTCAGGCCAGGTAAAAGAATCGCCCCTGATGGGTTTGCGAGTCTAAAAGATAGAAGGATCGTTCTTCCACTCTGACGCCGCCCAGTGCACCCGGGTTGATCAGACGCATTTTCCCGATTTGTTCATCGCGGCGCCGATGGGTGTGGCCGGTAAAGAGAAGATCAACCGACTGGCTGCGGATCAGTTCTTGAAGAGCAGCGGAGACGTGCCCATGGACGGCGGCAATCTGCAGCCCTTCGATCTCTCCGCGGTAAAGGATGCCTGAGTAATTCACGGGGTTGAGCTGGAGTAGCCTCTGGCGGA
>CAZDPQ010000090.1:0-10472 GCA_964507305.1 uncultured Oscillospiraceae bacterium | reverse complement strand
AGAAGACATGGATTCACCTTCGCAAGAGAGGCTCAGCCTGCCAGGGTTGCAGGATTGTTACCAGTTATTGTAAGTAGCCAATGATCTGATCGACAAAGCGGTCAACGTCGATGGGCTTTTCGATATAACCATCACACCCAGCCTGTAAGGTGCGCTCGCGGTCGCCTTTCATAACGTTGGCAGTTATGGCAATAATCGGGACACCTTTCAAGGTGGGCAGGCTCTTCAGTTCCTGGGTCAGGGTGTAGCCGTCTATATCGGGCATGTTGATGTCCATTAAGATCAGATCCGGTTGGATAGAACGGAGCAATTCCATGGCCCGGGTTGCATTTTCGGCTTCGATCACTTCAAAACCGGAGGCCATCAGTAATCGGCGGACCAAAAGGCGATTATCGAAATTATCTTCAACGTGGAGGATCTTTTTTGTTGCAGACATCTGTGGCTGAATTTCTCCAAAGGAAAATGAACAGGTTAACCAGCCCGTGGAAAATCGGGGTATTCCATGTGTTTTATTGTAATGATTTATTAAAAGGGTGACATTTCAAAGGGTTGTCAAAAACCTTGCATTTTTGTTAGGTGCATATCAGCGGACGAGTGGAGTTATTTTATGGGAGGGGCTGTTTTAACCAGTCTACTACTCCAGCAAGATTGGGAGCGACAAGATCGGGTTGGATGGAGGAATTGGAGAGGTGGGCCGGGGTTGTTTCACCACTGAGAACGAGGATGGTGAGCAAGCCAGAAGCTCCCATGGCAATATCGGTGTACAATCGATCTCCGATCATGGCCATCTGGTTGACGGGGATCGATACTTTTTCGGCGATGGCGTCGACCATGGGACGATTGGGTTTACCGATAATGTGGTCAGGCCGTCTCCCTGTTGAGGCGGCGAACATTTCGATCATCGATCCGATATCTGGAATGAAGCCGGTTTCGGTAGGGCAATTGATATCGGGATGAGTGGCGATATATGGAATACCTGTCACCAGCCATTGGCAAAGGCGGGCCATTTTTGAGTAGGTGATAGTGGTATCGAAGCCGAGCACCACACATTCAGGGTCCTGATCGGTAAGGATAAACCCGTGGGAGGAGAAATCTTCTTCCAGCGCCGGTGTGCCCACCAGGTAAATTCGTTGAAAAGGGGTGTGTTTTTTTAAAAAGATGATGGTGGCATCACCGCTGGTAAAAATCTGGCTTTCTTCTGTGGGCAGACCAAGGCGAGTGAGTTTCTGCGCGTATTCTTTTTTATTTTTAGAAGAATTATTGGTAAGAAAGAGGTATGGGATTTGATGTTCTGTAAACCATTGAAGGAGTTCTCTGGCGCCGGGGAGTAATCTATCTCCCAGGTAAACGGTGCCGTCCATATCAAGGAGGAAGCAGCGCGTTTGTTTTAACCTTTTTAATGGTAGGCTCATTTTGATTGGTTATAGAGGTAGAAGGCAGATAGAAAAGAAAGAAACCAGGTCTGGTTTCTTTCTGAAGAGCGGGTGATGGGACTCGAACCCACGACATTTTGCTTGGGAAGCAAACGGTCTACCGCTGACCTACACCCGCCTGACGAGACAGATTTTATATCAAGAGAGCTTTTTTTGCAAGGTGTTATTCTTCTTTATGGGATGTGGTTCTTCGTGAAAAGCCTGCAGGTTTCGAAGAAGGGTACGGGCAGAGAGCGCACGGAGCAGAGAACAAGCAGGTGTATTGCAATCCTCATGCTGAGATATGCGGAGGGATGCAATCCCAAGCCTTTGAATTTCTTGGGGCTGGCTCTTCTCTTGCAACGCGTGCAATAGTGGAGGAAGGTATTCCTGTACCGGAAACGTGTCAAGTGCCTGGAGTAAACTATAACGTTCCAGGAAGGTGGTATCAAGTAAAATAGCAATCATTAACCGGGCTGCAGACAGACGGACTTCCAATGGAAACCTGGATGAAATGGCAAGGAGTAATCCCTGAGGGGAAAGGTTTTGAATTTTTTCAAAGAGATGCGATGGAAAACCGGGCGCACCTGAGGACGCGCGATGGGTTTCCAGGTCTCGTAGGAGGGCTATTAGCTGTTTTTGTTCTTCCTGTACTTTGCTGTCCATCCTGTTCCTGGAGCCATTATAGCAGAGCCCTGAGAGCAAGGATGGGCGCCCTGAGGAGATTTAATGCCGATGAAATTGCTTGTGCGTAGAATTGTGGTCGGATTTGCACTGGCTCTGATGAGCCTGGGTGCTCCATTAACGGGAGATTACCGGGGAATTCACGGGCAACAGCCTGGACCTAATAAGATTTATTTGCCCATCATTTCCAACTGGAAGATTCAGAATGGGCCGGAAGTTTATACTTACAGTTATTATATGTCGACCGTGTCTCCCCAGGAACTCTATAACCGCGGCTGTGACCTGGGAAAGAGAGACCTTTCCTTACCGGGGATACAGGATAATATTGTGATTTTAGATTTTGGTGGACCAAGGCTACTCGATTCCGGGGAATATGCGGCCCGTTTGTTTGGAAGCCCGATTGTTTATGTTTCAACCAGCCAGATTGCCGCAGCGGTGGAGGCGTTTGGTGAAGGCTATTACCTTTGCAGTGGAGATGATATCTTTTCTACCGTGGTGATAGGGATTGGCACAAATAATTATACCTATGACGGGAGTGACATATATCAGGTCAATTATGCTCATGGACGCGCCTGGGCTCAAATGGTTAACGCTGTAAATGATTGGTTCAGGATGAAAGGATATACCCGCCAGGTGAGTGCCGTGGGAGCCAATGATATTGAGTTAAGCTGGAATACCTATGAAGCGACCAGAGATTGGCTGGTAGGATATGATTCGGTCAACCAGTATGATTTGATCAATTTTGGGGCTATTCCCGGCTGCCCTTATTTCAAAAGCCCCGGTTCGCAGTGTGGAGGTGGTGGGTACACGTGGACGAAGGAGCAGGTATGGTATGTCATCTGGGGGTCACCCCCGGTTTACCCGCTGCCCGAAATTTACGCCAACAGCGGTGTGAATGCGGAACAGTGGTATCTGATGAGCGTATACTCTTATCAAATACACGGAATACCCCTGGAGTTTCGAGGGGTCATGACCCAATACTGGGCTTGTGTAGACCGTTACGATTCCGACTGCCCGGTACTTGACAATACCCCACTGGAAGGGTGGAACCAGCTCTCATCGTTGGTCAATAGCGATTCGCGTACCGCGCATCAGATCCGCTGGTCAACTGACATTGCCTGGAACAGGAGACAGTATGTACCGTAAATGGGGCTGGATTGCAGCAATAACAGGTGTTGTGGTCATTGGTGGATGGTTGGCTTTCAGGGTGGTGAGTATGGCCCTGGTTAATGCCGTTCAAGCCTCGTCGAAGGAAGCACCAGGGCAAACCGTGACACCACCGGCGCGACTGGTTAGCAAAGAACGGTTATTAGATCCTAACCTGGATGTACAGAGCCGTGCGTCTCTTGCTGAGAAGTTGGAATTACAGCAACGTTTGGAGGAGAATCAGAAAGCCGGGGAGGTTGCACCGGCTCCAAAAAATCGCCCCCCGGAGCTTCCAGGAGCGGGGATGAAAGGAATTGCAGAAACACCCATGTCGGGTATCTTCCCTGGTTCAGATGGTCTGGTGCGCCCCGAAGAGGCGGAGATTATCAATTACTGGGCGGGGAGTTTTGATGGATCAGGGTGGACTGTACTGGCGGGTTCAATGCCGCAGGATCCTTCTAAAGGGGTGGTGATTGTCTTGAAAAACGATCAATTTTCTTTAACAGATTATCAATTCATTGCTGCGCCGGATGGAATTGAACAGCTCCGGATTGTGAGTGTTGAAAATGGAATGGTTTTCCTTGAAGATCGGCAGGGGAAGAAAGTAGCGTTCAATTTAACCTCGATGCGTTTTTCTCCCTAAAAAGAGGGTTAACTGCAAAAAGCAGAGGGCACCCTCTGCTTTTTGATCAATCATGAGACGGAACAGATCAGCCTTGAGGCGGGTTTACAGGGGGAACGGGGGTTGTTGCTTTTGCGCTCTTCTTGCCCCGCCGGAGGAGCTTCCAAAGGAAGCGCAAGGGGAGGAATATAACCAAACCCACCGGTAAAACGAAAAGAACCAGCCAGATGGCCACATTGGCCAGGAATTTCAGGGCGTCCAGGGTGGCTTGCAGTGCGTTCCGAGCGACACCTACCGGTTTCCATCCCCCGATAGAGAGTGGTTCAATGGCAGCTTTAGACTGGATATTCACGGCAATCATCGAAAGTGCGGCAGACTCCTCGTAAAATTTCATCTGTCCTTTGATGACTTCGATCTGTTCACGCACACTCACCAGCTGGTTATATACTGCCAGAACATCTTCGGTCTTTGTGGCATCTTCCATGATCCGTTGAAGTTGTTTTTCAGTATTCTCAAGGTTCTTAAGGCGTGAATTCAGGTCGGTATATTCTTTGGTGACGTCCTGACCGGATATGTTTTCTGAGAGGATATCCGTGTTTCTATCGGGAACCATGGCTTTAATACGTTCGAGAGTATCGTTCAGGCTCTCAACAGGAACCCGGATGGTAATATTGGCGGCTGGGACTTCTACGCCGTTGGTAGTGGTTGTGCGATAGAGGTTGGAAGAAACTACATACCCCTTCTTTTCTGAGGCAAGTGTGGCAATAGCATCCAGGGTGGCGGCGGGGTCGTTTACGGCGATGCTGAGGTTGGCATTTTTAATGACCAGGCGTTCGACACCGTTGGAGGCCGTCATATCGGCAAGGCCGGCAGTACCCCTGGAGGGTTGAGCGGCTTCTTGAGGTGATGTTACCCCACTGAATGCGGGGGCTTCGGCTTTTTGAGCATCGTTCTGGCTGGCGCTCATTGGAATTGACCTGGACGGTGCACAGGCGGTGAAAATGAAGGTTAAAAGGATCAAAAGGGAAACCAGGCGCTTATTCATCTCTTTTCCTCCTCGAATCGTGTTTTCATGCAATAGACGGAGAAACCGTACACACAGTTCCATCTCCTTGCCTGGCCAGGCTTTTTTCTACCACCCATCTCGAAGGCGGAGAGCGTGACGTTCTGGCAGGCTGGCATCTAAAATACCCTGTTGAACAAGCGCTACATCGTAGAACACCCGCTTGAGGTGCCAGGTGCATGCTTCTGTATCCAGAATGGCATACGCGGCGCGGGGATCATGATCGCGGGGTTGCCCTACGGAACCGGGATTGAGGATGGCGCGTGGCTTCAGTTTAAAGATTTGATCAGCCTGTGGAATTGTCCAGCTGGTGGGCTTGCCCGGGGGAGTGAGAAAGATGATGGGTAAGTGAGTGTGTCCGACGAGACAATAATGAGTATCGAAGAAACTGAAATTGTGTGCAGCGGCGGATGGGTCGAGTAAATATTCCCAAATTGGGTTGCGCGGGCTTCCGTGAGCTAGCGTGAAATCGCCTTTGATCTGGGAGTCAGGGAGAGATTCCAGCCAGGATTTGTTGGCCGATGATAACGCGGCACGCGTCCATTGAACGGAAAGTCTGGCTTCCTGATTGAAGGTATGCAATGGAATGGCTCCAATGACTGCGGCATCATGATTACCCATCAGGCAGGTGAGGTCGGGGATGCCTTTAAGGGTTTGAATACACTCATTGGGATAGGGGCCATACCCGACCACATCGCCCAAACACCAGGTTTGATCTACCTGACCGGCATCTTGGAGCACAGCCTGAAGGGCGGGATAATTCCCATGAATGTCAGAAATCACCAGGATACGCATAGCTGCTAAGGAATATCGAATCGAAGCTCCCACTGTCCGGGAGCAGGGCTGGTTAGCGTAGAGGTTTCGCCTACCAGGACAATCCAGGATGGGCCGGGTTTAAGATGCATGGGTAACCCCCAGGAATTGAAAAATTGGATCGGACGACCGTTGCTGACCGTTCTCCAGGTACCTTCGATACGTACCCCATCTCTGAAAAATACGGCGCGTTTTCCGGCGTTTTGATCAAAGAGAGCAATATTGTGTTTGGTAGGGGCCAGTTCGGTATAAGTGGCAAAGACAAGGATCACATTCGCCATGGCAATTGGCTGGTTGTTAATCCGATCTACCAGAGGTTCCATGGGAATGGTGGGTGAATCACTGTTTGCGCCGGTTTCAATCCAGCGACGATACAGGCCGGTTTCTCTGTCATATCGCCATTCTCCACGTGCCTGACGACTGAACTGTACAGCAAGAAATTCAGCCGGTTCATTGACAGGATGAATCTCGTCTGAAAAGATCATACCACGCAAGTCGCGACGATCATTGCTGCCTTTTCCTAAACTGGTGTAATAATCCGATAATTCACGGGTATTCACAAAGAGGGTGGTTTCTGGAATCTCGGCCTGGATGCGATATTTAGGTGGAGAAGGGACATCTTTCTCTGCAAGGGCGCGTGGGCCCAGTTCAGCTAATATTTCCTCATCCGTCGAGTCATCGGCGTTACCATAAAACAGAATCCCCTGATACATCTCGGCGAGCTGGGCGTCTACAAGGCGTCCGGAACGTACAGGCCCAGCCATTTCTGCATCCTGCCCGAGAAAAACTGCCATGAAGCGGTTAAAACCATAGCCGATATAGTATTCAAATACCAGATCGGCAAACGAGAGGCCAGCATGCGGACGACCCGCCCGAGGATAATTGGAAATCTTTACCATCACGGGGCGGCGCTCCAGGCGTGACAGGTCTTCAACTGGAAGGCCTGTAAGGGGGTTAATGTTGGGAGGTAACTCGGGTAATTCGACCAACGGCATCGGGGTGGGGGAGGGTAAAGGTTCCTGATTAGCCTGAGGGGTCGGGAGCTCGGTTGTTGCGGCTTCGGCCTGTAGATTGGGGTCGCGAGGCGACCAAACCGCCGGTTGAGGGGGAGTGGTCTGGCACCCTGTAAATCCGAGAGCCATTAACCCGACGACCACCCAGGAAAGAAATCGATGGGGGAATCTTCTGGATTCTCGATTCTCAAAAGCTGTCATGGGAAAATGAACGTTACGCATCAGGGTAAAAAAGGAAGTCCCTCCCGCAAGTATAGCATGAATCTGGGAGGGAGCTTAAGGAAACCAGAAGGTTTTACAACCTCACTCTTTAAAGTGTTCGATTAGATCTGCGGCATAATCAAACCGGTTGAAGGCTGGCATGATATAGATTCCCCGGATTTCTGAGCGTAACTCTTCGACTACCTCAATGGCTATTCGGACACCTTCCTGCGGCCCCTGTTCACCCGCAGCAGTCATTCGCTGAAGGATGGATTCGGGAATCAGGATGCCGGGTACTTCCTGGTGCAAGAAGTTCGCATGACGGCTATTGTATAGGGGAAGTACTCCCATCAAAATGGGAACTTCAAGCTGACCACCAAATTCAGCATGGACTATTTTAAGAAAGGAGCGGGCTGCGGCTGTATCATAAACTGGCTGAGTGAGAATAAAGTCGGCGCCAGCTTTAATTTTCCTTTTGAGGTTTTTAATTTCATTTTCTGGATCCTGGGGGAGCAGGTTGAGAGCGCAACCCACAAAAAAACCAGTAGGTTGGCCAATGGTTGCACCAGAATGATCAACCCCTGTGTTGAATCCCTGTTTAATAAGCTTGATTAATCCAGAAGGAACGAGGTCGTAATTGTCCATGGCATCGGGATAATCGCCAATGGCGGTGGGATCACCCATGACCACGAAAACATTTCGTACCCCAAGGGCGTGGGCAGCCAGTAAATCGCCCTGCACACGAAGAAGATTCCGGCCGCGAGTGGGAAAATGGAGCACGGTCTCGATGCCCACCTGATTCTGGATTAAATTGCATACTGCCCACGGGCTCATACGCATACGTGCCATGGGGGAGTCGGCCACATTGATGACATCGGCGCCAGCTTCGGCGAGCATGGAAGCACCAGCCAGAAGTTTGTGGGTCGAAAGGCCACGTGGAGGATCCATTTCAACAGCCGTGACAAATTTACCTTCAGCAAGCCTCTGGGCAAGGCGGGTGGGCCTTTCCTCGAGCGGAGCTTCTTCGGCTGAGGATAGGGTGATGATATCGGATGTCTGAGTACAACCCTGAGGGCGATTCTGAAGGGCACGAGCCATGGCCTGAATGTGCTGGGGGGTTGTGCCACAACACCCTCCGATCACACTTGCGCCAACGGTACAAAAAGAGAGGGCGTATTCTCCGAAGTAATCGGGAGGGGCGGGGTACATAATTCGTCCCCCGACCTGCTCGGGCCAGCCAGCATTGGGCATGACTGAAAAATAGGCTCCCTGGATCTCTGCGCGCATCAGTTTTAGAATGCGTAAAATCTGGTTGGGGCCTCCAGAGCAATTGACCCCGATCACGTCTGTTCCGGCATCGTGTAAAAACCGTGCGACCCTGGCGGGACTATCCCCGAGAATGGTGCGGTCGTCGCGGGTAAAGGTGACAGAGGTAATCACCGGGAGTGAGGGGTTGAGCTCGCGGACAGCCTGGAGCGCTTCTTTTATTTCGAACAAATCGGACATGGTCTCAATGATGATTAAGTCGACCCCTGCCTCCATCAACGCTGCGGCCTGTTCTTTAAATGCCCGTCGAGCCTGTTCAGGCTGAACGCGGCCAAAAGGAGCCAGGCGTACTCCAAGAGGGCCAATATCTCCGGCGATCCATACATGCCGGCCTGTGGCCTGAATTGCCCGGCGGGCCAGCTCAACCCCTGCCTGATTAATTTCAGCCAGCTTTGATTCCAGACCAAACCTGGCCAGTTTATAACGATTGGCACTGAAGGTGTTGGTCTGGATCATGTTGGAGCCAGCCTCAATGTATTCCTGGTGAATTTCCGTCACCAGCGCAGCATGGGTCAGATTGAGGGCGTCAAAACAGCTGTCGAGAGAGGCGCCGCGCGCATGCAGGACAGTGCCCATTGCGCCATCTGAAAGGACGGGTTTTTGATTGGCCAGAAAGTCTAGGAACTCGTTCATTACTCAATCCTGTTTCATTAATTGATCGATTCTTGCTTCACCAACTGAAAAATACTTTGCCTGGGGATGGTGGAGGATAATAGCGGCTGTAGATTGCTCGGGTACCAGCTGGTAGGCCGGAGTAAGGCTCATCCCGAGCTGTTCTTCGGCTGGAAGAAGGCGAAATACAATCTGATGGTCGCTCAATTCAGGAATGGCAGGATACCCCCAGGAATAGCGTTTGCCCTGGTCGGGTTGAAGCCCCAGTTCGCGCCGAATGTGGTTATGAAGGTAATCGGCAGCGGCTTCGGCCGTTTGCACGGCCAGTCCGTGTACGAAGTAGGCTTCAGAATAATTACCGGCTTCCTGCAATTGATTGAACCTCACAGTTGCTTCGGCACCGACGGTGACAACTTGCAGGGCGACAACATCCATGGTATCTGAACTGGTGGGAAGAAAATAATCGGCCAGGCAAAGCAGGTCACCGGCGGGTTGGCGTGGGAATTGAAAGCGTGCAATCTCCCGGCGGAGACCCGTGGAAAGAGCTTCAGGATCAAAAAGAATCAGGGCATTACCCTCGGCCTGAGCGGGCCAGTAACCATAAACACCGCGGGGTTGAAGCCAACCCTCACGGATTGCTTCTTTTTTCATTCTTTCAAGGCGGGAAAGAAATTCTTTCTCAAGTTGATCCCAGGCGTCTCCATGGGTGTTTTTAGCGCCCCACGAAAGACGAAACAGTTCGTTTAAGGAAAGATGCTCGAAGACCGACTCCAGGGGCATTTCTTTCACTACAAATGCCCCCCACGCGGGAGGCCGTGGGATGAAAGTGGCCGGAGGTATGCTTGAACGTACTTCAGGACCTGAAGGTTCGTTTTCGCGATGAGAGACTCGTTCAAGTTCCTTTTCGGCCTCACGGCGAATTTGCTCAAGGAAAGGCTGGCGCTGATCCGGATCGATGAGACGATCCATGGTTTCGAGCCCCTCGAAGGCATCTTTACAGTAAAAGACTCCCGGCGAATAAAATTCCCCGGCCTCGGTGAGAAGAATGCGCCGTCCAAAGTGGCGGTTGATGGCTGCTCCCCCGATTAATACGGGGAAGGAGAGCTTTCGCCGGTAGAGTTCATTGACGATGAGAGGCATTTGTTTGCTGGTGCTGACTAACAAAGCGCTCAACCCAATTGCGTCTGCCTGGACTTCAATGGCTTTAGAAATAATGGTCTCGGCAGGTACCTGTTTCCCAAGATCAATGACCTGGTAACCGTTGTTCGAGAGAATCGTCTTCACCAGGTTTTTCCCGATGTCATGGACATCGCCGTATACGGTGGCCAGCACCAGGGTGCCCTTGGAAACTCCTTCTTTTCTGTCAAGGTAGGTTTCCAGGTGGTTAACAGCTTTCTTCATAACTTCAGCAGACTGTAATACGAACGGGAGGATCAACTCCCCGGCGCCGAAACGGTCACCAACTTCCTTCATGGCGGGGAGGAGCACTCGATTTAAAACCTCAACTGCGGCTTCGTGGCTGGTCTTCTCCCTGGCTGAATGAATGAGGGTGTCAATATCGGCTTCGATGCCTTCTTTTT